>NZ_JADEWV010000412.1 GCF_015207455.1 Microcoleus sp. LEGE 07076 | reverse complement strand
TATACTTATTTCGCCAAGGGTTGTCAAGCGTTTTGCGAAAATATTTTGGGATTTTTGGGTGATGCCCGCAGAGCAAGGGTTGTGATTGTTGAGTCTGCCTGTTAACTCCGATCGCCCTCTCTGGTTTTCCGGATATCAGTGGTTTTGGGCAGTAACGGTAAGGTTTTTTTAGGGGACTCTTCCGCGAATGGGTAGAATATCTTTACAGACAGATGTTCTATATATATATGTTCGATCGCCCGCTCATGAAAAAACCTACTCCTGGCTCTAGTGCCTTATTCGTTACTTGTGCTTCACTGCTGCTGGCTTGTAGTCAGACGAACACTCCCCAAACCTCTACCACAGTATCTCCTGGGACTTCGCCCTCTGCCGGTATTTCGCCACAGGGTTCGGCTGGGCAGAATTCCAACACTATATATATAGGGATTGGGGTGGCAGAAACTAGCAATGTGGCTTTACTCGGCCAGGAACAGGTGGCTGGGGCAAAAATTGCCGAGAAATATTTCAACGATAAGGGCGGTGTGGATGGGACGCCGATTAAACTGGTGTTTCAAGATACTGGTGGAGACGAACAGGGGGCGATCAATGCTTTTAATACTCTAATCAATCAGGATCGGGTGGTGGGTATTGTGGGGCCAACCCTATCGCAGCAGGCTTTTAGTGCCGATCCGATCGCCGATCGCGCCAAAGTACCGGTTCTGGGACCATCCAACACCGCTAAAGGGATTCCCCTGATTGGGGATTATGTAGCCAGAGTCTCCGCGCCTGTAGCCGTGGTGGCACCTAATGCCCTGAAAGCCGCACTGAAGGAAAATCCCAACATTAAGAAAGTAGCCGTGTTTTTTGCTCAGAATGATGCTTTTAGTAAATCTGAGACTGAAACTTTCCAGAAAACGGTCAAAGATATGGGGCTGGAATTGGCAACAGTCCAAAAATTCTTGACTACTGATACAGATTTTCAATCTCAAGCCACTAATGCGATAAATGTCAAGCCAGATTTGATAATTATTTCAGGCTTGGCTGCGGATGGAGGCAATTTAATTAAGCAGTTGCGGGAGTTGGGTTACAAAGGCGTTATCATTGGGGGCAACGGTCTGAATACTTCTAATGTATTTTCGGTTTGTAAGGCTCTGTGTGATGGGGTTTTGATTGCCCAAGCATACAGTCCGGAATATCAAAATGAAATTAATAAGGCTTTCCGGGATGCTTATCGCGCTCAATTTAAGAAGGAACCGCCTCAGTTTAGCGCTCAAGCTTTTACTGGCGTACAAGTTTTTGTTGATTCATTAAAGGTGATAAATGCTCAGTCGAAGGTTAGTGAAAAGCCTTTGGCTGAGTTGCGTACACAGTTGAATCAACAGTTGTTGGGTGGAAAGTACAATACGCCTTTGGGGGAAATTTCTTTTACGCCTGAAGGTGAAATTAATCAGAAAGATTTTTATGTGGCACGGATTAAGATGGATGCAGATGGTAATAATGGTAAGTTTGAGTTTTTGAAATGAAGGAAGTTCGGCAACTGATTCTGTAACGGATGTAACGGATGGATGGAAGAGCGGAGAAGGGAGAGGGAAGAGGGAAAAGGGAAAATCCGTGAGGTATTTGTTGTTGATGGACTTCGGTGTGATGCTCAATTTTTAACTGGTGATGGATTTAACTCTGTTTCTGCAACAATTTTTGAATGGTTTGTCGATCGGCAGCGTGTATGCTATTTTTGCGCTCGGATACACCCTGGTCTTTTCTATTTTAGGAATTATTAATTTTGCTCACGGTGCAGTGTTTACTTTGGGTGCTTATTTCACTTATGCGCTGATGGGCGGTGCTTTCGGTTTTAACGGGTTGTTAGCTAATGCGAGAATTTCAGTGCAATTGCCTTTTGCTGTGGCGTTAATTTTGGGAAGTGTCATGGCTGGCTTGGTGGGAGTAATTGTGGAAAGAGTTGCTTTTTTGCCTTTGCGTCGCCGACACTCAGATTCTCTGCTGACGGTGGTTTCTAGTTTGGGGGCGGCGGTGGCGATCGCCAATATCATTCAATATCTTGTCGGTGCGGAAATTTACACTTTTCCTGCTAATACTTACGGCTATTTGCCTGCGGCAATTAACTTCGGAACAGCGGATAAACCGATTCCGATTCGGACTGTTCAAATAGTAATTTTTGCGGTATCAGTTGCGATTGTGGCTATCTTAACTTACTTAATAAATTTTACTAAGTTTGGCAAGGCAATGCAGGCTGTGGCTGAAGATGCTACTACTTCTAGTTTATTGGGGATTGATACCGATCGATATATTATATTGACGTTTTTTGTGAGCAGTTTTCTGGCTGGTTTGGCGGGGAGTTTGGTGGGTTCTAGTGTGAGTATTGC
>NZ_JADEWV010000088.1 GCF_015207455.1 Microcoleus sp. LEGE 07076 | reverse complement strand
CTGTAAGTGCGATCGACAATCGGCTCAACTCGATCGGATTCTATTAACTCCCGCAAAAATCCCAAATCGCCCGGGCTGGCATTGGCGACAATTAATTTAGCTTTTTTACCCGATAGAAACCAGCTCGTCAACATCGGTGCGAGGTTGTCGAAACTCGGCAAAGTCGAGATATAAATTCCCTCAGATTGCAGCACGTTTTCGCATTCTGCAAATGTTTTTGTTCCGACAGCATCCAAGATTATATCATATTTTTCTGGCTGTTTAGTAAAGTCAATTTCTGCATAGTCCAGAACAAAATCTGCCCCCAAACCCTTGACAAATTCTCTATTATTTGCACTGCAAACTGCCGTTACTTCGGCGTTCATTGCTTTGGCAATTTGCACGGCAAAAGTGCCTACTCCGCCGGAAGCACCGTTAATCAATACTTTTTTTGCGGCTTGAATTTCACCCAAATCCCGCAGTGCTTGCAAAGCAGTTAAACCTGCGATCGGTACTGCTGCTGCTTCTGCATGGGTGATGTTTTTAGGTTTAAAAGTGGCACTCGATTCTGGCACCGCAGCGTATTCGGCACAAGCGCCACCATTCAGGGGATTTAAAAATGTATAAACTTCATCTCCAGGTTGAAATTTGGTGACATCTCGCCCGACTTCCACGACAACTCCAGAGATGTCTGAACCGACTGTGCGAGGAAAGTTAAATCCTGTTAATAGTTGCAGGTGTCCTTGCCGGATTTTCCAGTCTACGGGATTGACGCTGCTAGCGCGAACTCTGACTAGCAATTCGTTGGATTTGGCGATCGGCTTGGACAATTCTCGGTACTGCAATACGTCAACGCTGCCGTAGCGATCGAACACAACTGCTTTCATGGCGATTTTTTCGATTTCTTTTTCAGAAAACATTTAATCATGTACAATTATCATATAGCAAATTCTATTTAGTTTGTGAAGGGGATTTATTTTTTTTGACCGCAGAGGGCGCAGAGGGCGCAAAGAAAGAGAAAAGATCGAGATGGAAAAATGATTGATTTAACCGGAAAGGTAATTTTAGTAACCGGCGGCTCGAAAGGGATTGGTGCGGCGACGGTGCGGACTCTGGTTAATGCTGGGGCACAGGTAATTTTACATTACTGCCGCAGTCAAAAAGCAGCGGAATTGGTAGCAGCAAGTGTCGCGGGCGATCGCTGTTATTTATTAGCAGCAGATTTGATGCGGGAAAATGCGGCTGCGAATTTGTGGCAAGATGCTTTAAAATGGCGCGGTCATATTGATATTCTAGTTAATAATGCTGGAATTATCCAGTCAGCGGGCATAGAGGACGAGTTCGATATTTGGTCGTCAGCTTGGCAGCAAACTCTACAAGTTAATTTAGTTGCCGTTGCAGATTTGTGCCGGGAAGCAATTCTGCATTTTAAAACTCGCAATGGCGGTACAATTATTAATATAGCAAGTCGCGCTGCTTTTCGCGGCGATGACCCAAATTATCTGCACTACGCGGCATCAAAAGGTGCGATTGTTGCTTTAACTCGCAGCATTGCTAGAGGATTCGCAGCCGATCGTATTTTGGCTTTTACTGTTGCACCGGGATTTGTCAGTACGGAAATGGCAGATAAGTTTATTCGGGAGTTTGGCGAAGCTGAGATTGTTCGCGATATCCCGATCGGCAAAATCGCTCCTCCTCAAGATGTCGCCAATACGATCGCCTTTTTAGCCTCCGGTTTAGCCCAGCACGCTACCGGGACAACGATCGACATTAACGGAGCCTCTTACGTGCATTGATACTACACTATAATTACACTCCCAAGCTCGCTTTTATGGAAATTATTTGCGTTAATCTGCAATGGAACGATCGCGATCGCTCAAACATTTCTCCACAAAAGCCTACCTCCAAAGACTCACATCCCCCATCTTCCCACCAACCAATTTATAACCTTAGCCAGATGCGAAGACACTAACAAATGTTAAATTAGTATAAAACACTACCCGAACGGAAACTAATTGTGACAGCAGATAACAAAGCCCAAACTAAACGAGTTGCCATACTCATCGAAAATGGAGTTGAAGATTCAGAGTTTCTAGTTCCTTACAATGCCTTAAAACAAGCAAACTTTGATGTAGTTGTCCTCGGTTCGCGGACAAATGAAAAGTATGCAGGGAAACAGGGAAAAGTTGCCCAGCAAGCTGACGGAACTACTAGTGAATCGCTAGCAGAAGAATTCGATGCAGTGATAATTCCCGGCGGTATGGCTCCCGATACAATGCGGACTAATCCGAATACCGTGCAATTTGTCAAAGAAGCATTTGAGCAAGGGAAAATCGTAGCTGCTGTTTGTCACGGGCCACAACTTTTGATTGAAGCCGACTTGCTAAGAGGCAAAAATGCCACAGGATTCTTGGCAATTAAAACAGACATGATTAATGCCGGAGCTAACTATATCGACGAACCTTTAGTAGTTGACGGCAACTTGATTACTTCCCGGCAACCGGGGGATTTAGCAATATTTACAACGGCAATTTTGGCTCGCCTCGGTTACGGTGGAAAAGCCGTCGGTTTGCCCGAAGAAACTGACGAAAATGCCGAATGGTGGAAATTAGCTAATGCTTGGGGAGGCTCGACACAAAGCGATATTGTTCAAGGTGTGAATACCGCCCTTGCCGGAGAACGCTATGCTTGCGAAGCTTTTCAAAACTATGCGGAAAAAACGCAAGATAGCGATTTGCGATCGCTCTTGACAGAAATAGTCCAAAACAAACAGCACCACATCCTCGCCCTCGAAAAGCGCCTCAACGATTTTGGCGAAAAACCATCAATTCCCGCCCAAATTGCTGACAAATACGCTAAATTAAAAGCCTCGATGCAAGGAACAGATGAAACGTTCTTGCTGCGGAGCACTCTCGGCGACTTGCAAACAGGCGTTGTCGATATCAACAACTTGCGGGCGAAGTTCACAGATCCGGTATCAACTGCCATTTTTACACAGCTAGAATCGGATCTGTCCAAGTGCGAGCAAGCCGTTGCTAAACTATTCCGCGCCCGTGCAGGATCTGAGGAAATTAAGGCCCCCAAACCTTCGACTAGCCCCGCTGTAAAGATGTAACAAACAAACGCATTAAATAAGTTTGTTGTAGTTGTGCCGAGGGGTTAAAACCCCCACCAAGAGCGCAACTACAAATTTTTTGTGCAATAATAAAATATACGCCTTTGCGGTAAAATTAAACCCAAGACTAAAATGCAGACGCTAAATTAACTGCAAGGTGGAGAGTTTATTAAATGGGTTCTATTTTTGTTTCAGCGGGACACGGCGGGTTTGAAGGCAGCTTGCGGGATTTAGGGGCGATCGCCCTTGGCACAACCGAAGCCCAGGAAACGATCCAAACTCGCGACTTAGTAGTAGCCGAATTGCGGCAGCGAGGCATCAACACTTTCTCGGTGCCGGATACTCAGAGTTTGGTAGAAACTATCGCTTGGATTAACAACCGCAGCCTCGCCGGAGATGTAGCGATAGAAATCCACGCCGATGCTTTTTCTAGTGCCCAAGTTCGCGGTGCCAGCGCCTTTTATATTGGTAGCAACCCCAAACGAAAAGCAGACGCAGATTTAATCTTAAAAGGCTATTTGCGCCGGTGTCCAGAAATACCGAATCGCGGTGCAAAAGCAGATACTGAAGCTGGTGTGGGCAGCCTTGCATTTTGTCGGCGCGTGAACATTCCTTCGCTACTGATTGAAATCGGTTTTTTGACCAGTCCCGACGACTTGCGAATTATTCAAACTCGCCGCCGGGATGTCGCCCTCGGACTCGCTGACGGCCTCGAAGCTTGGTTAAAAAATACAGATTTGAAACCCTTGCCAACACCCACTCCCGCACCCACTCCCGCACCGACTCCCGCACCAAAACCTGTAGTTTATCCCTTAATTAATATCCAAATCAACGGTGCGCCACACGAAGAAAAAGGGATTTTGGTGAACGGAAATTCCTTTGTCCCTTCCGAAGTTCTAGATTTACTCAACATCGAACCAGAGGCAGTCGATCGCCGGGTCACGTACAATGGAGTAGTATTCGTGCGGGCGATCGACTTGCGTGACCGCGACATTTCTGTAGCATGGGATCAGTCTACAACATCAGTATTGCTGCGATCGCGCCGCGACATCCTTGCAGGAATTGGCAAAATCATGGGCCGCGGTCAAACTACCGCCCAACAAATGTCAGCATTTTTGACAAAAAACAACAGCCAATCACTGACAAATTTTCCTAATTTACCTCAAATCTACGTCCAAGAATCAGCAGCAGAAGGCGTCAACCACGACGTAGCTTTTTGCCAAATGTGTTTAGAAACAAACTATCTCAAGTTTGGCATTGCAGTCAAACCAGAACAATTTAACTTTGCCGACATGGGATTCATCAGCCCCACAAACTCCGGCCTCTCATTTCCCGACGCCCGGACAGGAATTAGAGCACAAATTCAGCACCTAAAAGCTTACGGCAGCACCGAACCCATCGAGCAACCTTTAGTTAAAGAAAACGTGCGTTTTCGCTTTGTAAAGCGCGGCGTCGCCCCCACAGTCAACGAACTTGTAGGTCGCTGGAATTCTGACGCCTTATACGGACAAACAATCATCAATATCATCCGGCTTTTGTACGAAAATGCAGGTTTATTGTAGTCAGTTGACAGTTGATAGTTGATAGTTGGCAGTTGGTAGTTGTTATTGGTTAGTTGTTATTGGTTAGTTGTTATTAGCCAACAGCCAACAGTCAACAGCCAACAGTCAACAGCCAACAGTCAACAATGCCCTGTTTGCCCTGTTTGGCCTGTTTGCCCTGTTTGCCCTGTTTGCCCAATTCCCGATCATTAAATAACTATGGTTTCCAGCACAAATCGCTTCTCAGATATTCAAAATAGTTGGGCAAAAATATTCATTGACGGCTTAGCAGAACGGGCAGTTATCAGCGGATTTCCCGATCGCACTTTTCGCCCCAACAGCAACCTCACCCGCGCCCAATTTGCCGCCATTGTCAGCAAAGCCTTTCCCATACCCGACAAACGGCCCTACATTCCCTTTATCGACCTTCCCGCCACCCACTGGGCCACCGCCGCCATTCAAACAGCATACAAAACAGGGTTTATCTCCGGCTATCCCGACAACCTGTTCAAACCCGAAAACCTGATTACCAGAGCCGAGGCATTAGTTGCCTTAGTTAGCGGAATATTTGGCTCAAATACCGTACCAACAACCAATCTAATCTTATCAAACATCTACCAAGATACTACAGAAATCCCCAACTATGCCAAACAGGCGATCGTCACAGCCACCCAATCCGAAATAGTCGTCAACTATCCAAATTTAAACTTATTAAATCCCGTCGGAAATGCCACCCGCGCCGACATCGCAGCCTGGGTTTATCAAGCCTTAGTATATCTCAAAAAAGCACCAGCAATATACAATCAATATATTATAGTTCTCAGTAAAGTTCCCAGGCCCCAAGTTTACGTCAACCACCAGCGAGAATTTCGCGGAGTTTGGATAACATCCGTGTGGAACATAGACTGGCCCTTCAGCAACAAACTCTCAACAGAACAGCAA
Source organism: Microcoleus sp. LEGE 07076 (assembly GCF_015207455.1). Taxonomy (GTDB): domain Bacteria; phylum Cyanobacteriota; class Cyanobacteriia; order Cyanobacteriales; family Microcoleaceae; genus Microcoleus. The sequence continues at coordinate 20,105 of NZ_JADEWV010000088.1, read as the reverse complement.
AAAACCGAACTCCTAATAATTCTTGACAAGCTGCAAGAAATGAATTTCAATGCAATTATCATCCAAGTTCGAGCAGCAGGCGATGCCCTTTACCCCTCAGAATTAGAACCTTGGAGTTCATGGCTGACAGGAACCCCAGGAAAGCCCCCGCAACCTTATTATGACCCTTTAACATTTGCCGTTGCAGAAAGCCACAAACGCAACATCGAAATTCACGCTTGGTTCAATCCTTACCGCGCCAAAGTTTCCACCCAAACCCCTCCCAACGTCAGCCCGCATCTGTCCGTTACCAATCCCGAATCTATTTATCCCTGGGGCGACGATTTGTGGATGGACCCGGGAATTGATTTAGTTCAAGACAAGACTTACAACGTAATTTTAGACGTAGTAAAGCGCTACGACATAGACGGCGTTCACTTTGACGATTATTTCTATCCTTATCCAATTGCCGGCAAAGAATTTCCCGACAGCAAAATTTACAATAGTTACGTCTCCCGAGGCGGTAAAATGAGTTTAGGAGATTGGCGTCGGGAAAATGTTAATAAGCTAGTTAAAAGATTGGGAGAAGGAATTCGAGCCGCCAAACCCAACGTTAAATTCGGCATCAGTCCCTTCGGCATATACCGCCCCGGACAGCCGCCCCAAAGTCGCGGTTTAGACGCTTACGAAACACTTTACGCCGATGCCAAAAAATGGTTAGTCTCAGGTTGGGTAGATTATCTAAATCCGCAACTGTACTGGCGCATCGACCAAACAGCTCAAAGCTATCCAGTTTTGCTACAATGGTGGCTAGAAAACAATCCTCAAAAGCGACATATTTACGTAGGAAACAACTTAGGAAAACTTGACGGCAACAAGTGGACTGTAGATGAAATTAACAAACAAATTGAGATCACGCGCAACTCCAAACAAAACTTAGCTTTAGGCAATGTTTTCTTCAGCATGAAAGCATTTAGCGAAAATCGCCAGCAAATTTATGATAATTTCAAATCGACTGCATACAGCAAACCTGCACTCGTTCCCGCCATGCCTTGGCAAAAAGGAACTCCGCCGCCTCCACCTACAAAAGTTGAAGTAAAACAAGTGGGAAATAACAATGTTTTGCAGTGGAGAAATCCCGCCGATAAAAACCTTCGTTCTTGGACGCTTTATCAAAAAAATGGAGATAGCTGGAAGCTCATCAAAATCCTCAATGCAGACACAGTACAAGTAGCCGTAGGAACGGGAATTTATGCTTTGTGCGCGGTGAGTATCATGGCTGTAGAAAGTGTAGGAGTTTTCATAGAAATATGAGGATAAAATATAAATGTAAAAAAGATGAATATGCAATATATGCAACTTGCCGAACAAAGACGAAAAATTTATCTTGAAATCGCCCTTCGCAGATGCCGTCCCGGTAGCGGCAGCAGCTTAGAATTTCTCAAAAAAAGAACTTGGAACACTCCCGTTACTAATATTAAAGCTATAATTAAACAAACTAAATTTGTAGTAGTAGGAGGAATTGCTAGCAGGCTTTATATGCCAGAACGCATGACTGACGATCTAGATATATTAGTATTGACTGATGATGCCGAAAATCTCTATCAAGAATTAGCGGCAACTGGCAGCAAAAAAGTTGGAGAATTCAGCATCGATCGCAGTAGTTGGCAACTACCAGACGGTAGTATTTTGGATGTTCTTGAATCACAACAACCTTGGGTTACAGAAGCGATCGCAAACCCCAACATCGCCCCCGATAACTTGCCAATTATCCGATTGCCTTATTTAATTATAATGAAATTGCAAGCCAGTCGGGGTATAGATATGGGCGACTTGACGCGGATGTTGGGAGGGGCAGACAAAACTGCCTTAGAATTAGTAAGAAAAACCGTAAAAACTTACCTTCCCGATGCAGTGGAAGACTTAGAAAGTTTAATTGTACTGGGAAAATTAGAAATGGGCGAATTACATTAATCGTTTGTAGTAAGCTGTCGCGCATTTAAATTGCATGTGCAGGGCGGGCTAGAAGCCCACCCCACAAAAGTTTAATTGTTTTTTACATAAAATTTAAAGGCCGAACAGCTTAGTGGTGGGATACCGATACAGCCACCAGAGTAAAAAAATCAACCATCTTCCTCCAGACAGGAGACAGCTTGGCGATAAATGCGCTATTGTGTTGCCAATATTTTGAGCTTGAGGAAAAAAAATCTGTGGTTCCCTTACGCGACGAAAACCCCATCAGCATCACTCCCTACGTTACCTACGGGCTGATTGCTGCAAACGTATTAGTATTTTTGTACGAACTCTCCTTGGGCGATCGCCAGTTAACGCAATTTTTCTACTCTTGGGCGGTAGTTCCCTGCCAGTTAAGCAATATGTGTCGGGTGTCTCTGCCAGTTTCGCCATTTCCCGAATGGACGACGCTAATTAGCTCCCAATTCCTGCACGCAGGCTTTCTCCACATTGCCGGAAATATGTTATTTTTGTGGATTTTTGGCAACAACGTAGAAGATTGTTTGGGACACCTCAAATTTATAATATTTTATCTTACTTGCGGCGTTTTAGCATCACTAACTCAGTGGTTTTTTTCCTCAGCATCTGCCATTCCGTCCCTGGGTGCTAGCGGCGCGATCGCAGGCGTGATGGGCGCATACATTCTCAGATATCCTCAAGCCAAAGTTCTAACATTGCTGCCGTTAGGAATCTTTATTACCACCGTCAGAGTCCCCGCTTTCTTCTTTCTCGGATTTTGGTTTGCACAGCAAGCACTCAGCGGTTTGGCTTCCTTAAATGCGCCGGCAAGTGTCGGCATGGAATCCGGGGGAGTTGCCTACTGGGCTCACGCTGGCGGCTTTGTTTTCGGCGCGATTCTCGGCCCTTTATTGGGACTTTTTTCTGAAGACGATCGGATTTAGTTGTTAGTTGTTAGTTGTTAGTTGTTAGTTGTTAGTTGTTAGTTGTTTCCGATATAACCAATAACCAATAACAAATAACCAATAACAACTAACAACTAACCAATGACTAATGACTTTCTAGATAAAAGTGAAGTCAAATCCCGAAAGAGAAGAAACCCCAGTTACACCATTTAACTTCGCCAAAATCTGAGAATCGTTGCCGGTGAGGTTATTACCGTTGCCATCATAAATGATGTAAGTATTGCCACCGGAATCGTAGGCAAACAAGAAAGCACTGCCTCCGAGAATATTTGCAGAAACAGTTGTCTGCACATTCAGTTGAACTTGACTGTTACCGCTCAGATTTGGGAATCCGGGGGCAAAATTAAACTGATCTTCGATCGGCACGCCGAGACCGGTAAAATCAGTAATCACATCGTATCCGCCCCTGGCGATCGCAGCATCGATCGCCGCCGAAGAAGCCGCATCAAACGCCGGCCCACCCTCTGCGGGGCTAGTATAGCGGAATTGATTGCTGCCGCCGCCTCCCGTCATGGTATCTGCCCCCGGGCCTCCTACGAGCACGTCGTTATCCGGGCCGCCGTTAATCGTATCGTTGTCGCCTTGCCCGTCAATAGTATCGCTGCCCAGCAAACCGTTCAAATTGTCCGGCAAAGAGCCCCCAATCAAGTTGTTCGGCCCGCTATCAGCCGGCAAGATGCCAACGGTGACAGTACCTACGCCCGGAAGTGTCCCGAATCCGTCGCTGACGCTGTAGGTGAAAGTAGTGGTACCCGCTACGTTGCCGGGGATGAACTGCACCCGATCGCCCAAATTGACAGCTATGCCCTGTGTTGGCGTACCGACATTGATAATGCTCAGCGGCCCTTTTTGCGGGCTCGAATCGTTGGCGAGCACGTCGATGAAAGTCGGCAGCAAATTGTTCGTACTCGTAAATACGATGCCGTCATCGCCAACAATCGGCGACAGGCTAGTTGGAACAGTTACCGAGGTATCGAAAGAATTGATGTTAATCGCGACTGAGGCTGCTGCCGTGCCGCCTTGGTCGTCAGCCACGCTGTAGCTGAAAGATCCCGCTTGCCCGATCGCATCAGCTTTAGGTTGGAACTTCAGCCCTAGCAATTCCTGAACCGTCAATTTTTGGTTAATAGCGATCGGGTTCGTACCCGTAATTACCTGACCGAAAGTAGGATTGGGAAGTCCTATAACCCCGACCGACAGTTGCTGGCCCTCCGGGTCGCTGGGCGCAGAAATGCTCAGAGACAAAGGCAAATTTTGCAAACCAGTCAGCGTCTTGCCAGTTTCCACGATCGGCGGCTGGTTAGGAGTCGGAGACGTAAAACTCGGCGGAGTCGGCCCCCCGCCGAAAGGCGGAGGAGTTGGGGGCGCCGCAGTTGGAGTCGGGACGATCGAAGGACTCGGACTCGGAGTTGTCCCGCCCGCAGTCGGTGTCGGAGTCGGACTCGGAACCTGTGTCGGCAATGTCCCGGGCGAAGGACTCGGACTCGGAGTTGTCCCGCCTGCAGTCGGAGTCGGAGTCGTTGCCGGAGTCGGAGTCGTTGCCGGAGTCGGAGTTGTTGCCGGAGTTGGAGTTGTTGCCGGAGTCGGAGTTGTTGCCGGAGTCGGAGTTGTTGCCGGAGTCGGAGTCGTTGCCGGAGTCGGAGTTGTTGCCGGAGTCGGAGTCGTTGCCGGAGTCGGAGTCGTTGCCGGAGTCGGAGAAGGAGTCGTTCCCGGAGTCGGAGAAGGAGTCGTTCCCGGAGTCGGAGAAGGAGTCGTTCCCGGAGTCGGAGAAGGACTTGTTCCTGTTGCCGGAGTTGGAGAAGGACTTGTCCCCTCAATTGTGAAGGGATTGTCGTTTACGCGGGGTATTTGAGCTGTAGTGAACCGAGATTCATCTAGCGAGTTCGATCGCACATCCACCAACACCGCCAAAAATTCCCCAGTTTGCCTGTCCCGAATAATCGTGTTGCTAGAATTCGAGCCTTGACCCTGGAAGATTTCTAACTGTGTAAAGTTGAGACCTCCCGCCAGCCCGATCGAATCCTCCGGCTTAAAATCTCTAATTAAATCAGCATCCCCAATATCGCGGCCGCCAGTAGTCAGAAACCCGCCGCTAGGCGAGGTTCCCACCCTACCGAGAACAAAGATATCCGAACCGTCACCTCCTGTCAGAGTATCAGACCCGCGATCGCCCGCAAGAATATCATCCCCAGCATCTCCAGACAGAGAATCATTATCATCCCCCCCGAATAGCAGGTCATCACCCTCACCGCCATCACCAGTATCATTACCCACACCACCGCTGATCACATCCCCCCCGTCGCCGCCCAACAAAATATCATTACCCCTAGCGCCGATCAAGCAGTCATTACCCGTGTCGCCAAAAACAGAATCGCTGCCCTTGTCGCCAAAAATCAGGTCATCCTCGGCACCACCGCGCAGACAGTCATTGCCTTTACCGCCGTACAGCGTATCGTTGCCTTCAGCACCGAAAACAATATCGTTCCCCTGGTCGCCAAAAGCTGCATCATCACCAAAGTCCCCAGAAACCAAATCATCGTCTTTGCCACCCCGCGCCGTGTCATTGCCGCGCCCGCCTTCAACGATATCTTTACCAGCGCCCCCGTTGAGAGAATCGTCACCGTCATCGCCCCTGACAATATCGTCCCCGTCCCGACTCAGAATCGTGTCGTCACCGAGATTCCCGGAAATCGTGTCATTGAACAAGCTGCCGACTAAGTAGTTATTCCCCTCATTTCCCACAACTAAGCCATCGACCAAAACGGGTTCTGGAGGAGGCGTGGGTGCAGTCGGAACTGGCCGCGGCACCGGCGTGACCGAAATCCCCGGACCAGTCCCCGTCATCGTGGGAGTTGTCCCCGGCGACGGCGTAGGCGATGTCCCCGTCATCGTGGGAGTTGTCCCCGGCGACGGCGTAGGCGATGTCCCCGTCATCGTGGGAGTTGTCCCCGGCGACGGCGTAGGCGAGGTCTCCGGTGGGATAATAATATTTATTGGCACTGCACTCGGCATTGTTTCGACTCCTTGCGACGCTACTCAAAAACAAACTACTAAATAAACTTAAAGTCAGAGGCAGTAATGACAGTGCTCAGAGCTCCCGGCACTGTAGGAATAGAATTCAAAACTGCCAAATCGAAAGCCGGCAGACTGTCATCTGCCACATTCGGGTCAAACCCGAGAACGTACTTGTTAAAAGTATTGTTCAGGTAGACAAAGAAAGCTCCTGTTTTGCTGGAACCGTTTTGATTTTTCAACACTGCATTCACTGCTTGAGCGTTGTCAAATTTAGATTCAAACAAAATGACTGATTGCTTGCTGATGTTGTCGCCGCCGCTGCCGATATTTCTGACGATAAAACTGGTGAAATCGTTAGTAGTTCCCGAGTTGGTTAAACCGGCGAAATTTGATGACCTAAACAAGAATCTGTCGGTGCCGGTGCCGTCGGCATTAAAGTCAGCAATAATATCCACGCCTTCACTCGGAGTTTCGTAGTAGAAGAAATCATTGCCAGCATCGCCGGTGAGCAAGTCTGAACCGATGCCGCCACCCAAAATGTCATTGCCCGCACCGCCGGAAAGCGAGTCGTTGTCGTCGCCGCCCAACACCAAGTCGTTGCCGAAAGCGCCGCTGAGACAGTCGCTGCCAGCGCCGCCGTCTACAGTGTCGTCGCCCGCTTCACCGAACAGGGAGTCGCTGCCGCCCTCGCCCAAAATGTAGTCGTTGCCCGAACCTCCGAGTGCGGTGTCGCTGCCTTCGTTGCCCAAAATTGTGTCTTCGCTGTCGCCGCCTGAGATGGAGTCGTTATTGATACCGCCGTCAAGCAAGTCTCTGCCGAGGCTGCCGTCGAGGATGTCGTCGCCTGCACCGCCGTCTATTGTGTCGTCGCCAATGCCTCCCAATAAGGTGTCGGTGCCAGTGCCTCCAAGTATCGAGTCTTCGCCGGCTTCTCCCAATATCGAGTCGTTGCCTGTTCCGCCATCGATGGTGTCGCCGTTGTCGCCGCCTGTGATGATGTCATCGTCGTTGCCGCCGAAGATCATGTCGTTGCCGAGTCCGCCAATTAGGGAGTCGATGCCGTCTTCGCCGTCGATGGTGTCGTTGCCGAGTCCGCCGTCGATGGTGTCGTTGCCGATCGAACCCAGCAGCGAGTCGTTGCCTGCTTCACCGAATTCGAGGTCGTCGCCGCCCTTGCCGTCGATAATGTCGTTGCCGTCGCCCCCAGAGAGGGTATCGTTGCCGGCCCCGCCGATGATGAAGTCGCTGAGGTTGCTGCCTGTAAAGCTGTTGGCAGGGAGTTGGGTACGATCGACAATATTATCTACCACCGTGATGCTGAATGATGCAGGCCCGATGGTTGCAGACCCGTCGGAGGCTGTAAACGTGAAACTGTCGCTGCTGCCTGCCGCCAGCAAGTTGTATTTGACAATGTTGTTGTTGATATCGTCTTGGCTGAATTTGCCGCCGACGTTGAGAAAAGTTGTGCCCCTTTGGACAAAACCTCTAGTAGCGTCGGGGGCTTTGGTAATTGTGTAAACAATTTCCGACGGCGGGTTGTCAGGATCTGTTACCAACAAATCTGCGGAGGTGATTGTCTGGGTAGGAGCACTTTTGGCAACCACCACACCGCCGTTAACTTCTAGCTGCGGCGGGCTGCTGACGTTGATGGTTGCTACCGCCTGACTTGTGCCGCCGCTGGTGTCTGCGATCGAGTAGCTGAAGCTGTCAGTACCCGAGAAGCCGGGATTCGGCGTGTATTTGAATACGCCGCCACCAAAGGGAGTCAGGGTTCCTTTGGCTGTTGGGGTAAAAGTCGTGACAGTCAAAGAGTCTTTCTCCGGATCGGTGTCGTTGAACAGAACGTTGAGACTGAGTTCTTGACCCGAAACTGTGGTGAAGTTGTCGTTAACTGCTGTGGGGCCCTGATTGGGGAAGGGGAGAGGATTTGGTGTCGGTGCCGGACTTGCTGTCGGTGTCGGACTTGCTGTCGGCGTGGGGAACATCGGTGCCGGACTCGCTGTCGGCGTGGGGAACATCGGTGCCGGACTCGGTGTCGGCGTGGGACTGTCTGTCGGTGTCGGCGTCGGACTTGCTGTCGGCGTCGGTGTCGGACTTGCTGTCGGCGTCGGTGTCGGTGTCGGCGTCGGAGAAGGACTCGGCGTGGGTAGGGGTAGCGGGGTGGCGCTGCCGGGAACTGTGGGGGCAATTACAAAGGAACTGCGTCCCAGGGTTCTGCTGTCAACTCCGGGCAATACTGCTAAAAAGTCGCCGCTAACGCCGTTGCGAATAATTGCGCTGCCGGCTTTGGTGTCGGTGCTTTGGAAGATTACTAAATCTTCAAACTTGAGGTCGCCGCTAAGTCCGATCGAATCTTCGCCTTGGCGAAAGTCTGTAAAAATGTCGGCATCGGCGATATCCGGGCCGCCTGTGGTCAGAAATGCCGGGTTAGTGCCGTTGCTGCTGCTGCCGCTGGGGGAACTGAAGGCACCGATGACAAAGACATCTCTGCCTTCACCTCCTGCCACTATATCTTTGCCTGCTTCGCCCCACAGCACGTCGTTGCCTGCACCGCCGTCGATGATATCGTCGCCTGCACCGCCGAACACGATGTCGTCGCCGTCGCCTGCAAAAATTGTGTCCGCGCCCGCGTCGCCGTACAGCCAGTCGCCTCCTTCGTTGCCAAACAGCAAGTCTTCGCCGTCGCCCCCAAAGAGCGAGTCGTTACCTTGGTCGCCCCACACAATGTCGTCGCCTCGATCGCCCAAAAAGCTATCGTCGCCAGATCCCCCGCGCAAACTGTCGCCGCCTTTGCCGCCGTAAGCCGTGTCTCTGCCTTCGCCTCCGATTACCGTGTCGTTGCCATCGTTGCCGTACAGGAGGTCGGGGTTGTTTCCCCCGTCGAGGGAGTCGTTGTTTTTGCCTCCGTAGATGGTATCGAGTCCCGAACCGCCGTCGAGAACGTCGTTGCCGGGCCCGCCGAACAGCAAGTCGTCATCCTCGTTGCCAAATAGTAAATCGTCGCCCTCGGAGCCAAGGACGCTATCGTTGCCTTGCAGCCCGGAAATCACGTCGGGGCCGATACTGCCAACTAAGGAGTCGTTGGTGTCTGTGCCGCGGATCACGCCTCCGAGCGTTGATGGTAGGGTACCTCTGCCTCCGCCCAAGGTGTCGTCAAAGCCTCCAAATGTGTCGTCGGAGGGAGCTGGAGCCGGAGTCGGAGTCGGAGCCGGAGTTGGAGTCGGAGTCGGAGTTGTAGCCGGAGTCGGAGTTGTAGTTGGTGTTGGAGTTGGTGTTGGAGTTGGAGTTGGAGTTGGAGTTGGCTCAATTAGGACAATTGGTACTGCACTGGGCATTATTTTGGCTCCTTTAAACGACGATCCCGATTAACTTTAAGAACTGATTAATATCAGTTTGTTGCTACAAATCTGGCTGATACCAAATCCGGCTTACATACCCCCTTTACGATTTAACCGCGCTGACGCGGTACGCGAAGCGGCGCGTCAGCGCTAAAGCGCGAAGAGAAAAGAGAAGAGTCACAATATCTAGGGGATAGCAAACCTCGGATTTGGTTTTATTATTGATTAATAATCTCGATCTTTTCTAGCATACTAAATCAAAATTGCCCTGGCTATAGATATTTCTTAACTCAGGTATCTTTTGAGCTAAAAATATTAATGCTTGCAAGTTTTGATGCCTGTTTTGGGTATACTTTAATATCGCTAGATTTGGCTCGAACCTAAAATTCTGACTTCCAGTCAGCCTGCACGAGCTATCCAGAGGGGCAAAAAATGAAAATTTTGGCATTCATAATTTTCTTTCCTCATGTTGAATGTTGAATGCCGAATGCCGAATGCCGAATGGCTGACTGCTGACAAGAAACAGCACTCTGAATGAGGGGCACAAGTGGCCCGGTTTGCTCTTGTCCGTTGACGGCTAGTTCGCTGTGGCACAGGTAAAGCACCCAACAGCGACTTAACAAATCTACCAGAATTCGCTGCAGCCGCTGTTGGTCGGCTACGGTTTCGTCTTCGGTTTCCCAGGGACGCCCCAGTTGCGACTGCAAAAATAAGGGAGCTCCAAACAGTGTCGCCGCACCGCCGCTCAGCCACAGGGGGGAGCCGGCATCCAGCCAAAAGTGCCATTTGTGGGCGCGGCGGCTGCTGCGGTACTGGAAGATGTTGGCGAGGGTGACGGCTCGGGCTGCTGGGCCTTCTAGACCAACTGGAAACGGGTTGGCTGTGACGGTTCCTTGGCGCAATAACTGGATGAACCGGGCGATGGTTTCTGAGTCGCCGCCGTTTGTTGGTTCTACGCGCTGCATTCGCCCGTGTATTTCCCAGTAGTGGGCGGCGGTTTCCATTAGTTCCCGCAGGGCTGCTAGCCGATCGCCCGCTAGGTATCTGTCGTCGATCAGAAATTTCTGGATCGCTCGATCGAGCAGGGCGATTGGACTCGGTAACAGCCGCTCTTGCTGTTGCGACCGCTGCTGTTCGATCCATTCGACAATCTGCTCGTAGGCCCGAGCGGCTCGGTGTCCCAGTCTGTCCCACCGGGGAAAGGTTGTAATTGCCAGCAGTTGAGGTCGATCGACATTTGGACAAAAACAGCTATCGGCGATTAAACAGGCTCTCACTGGGTCGATCGATTTGGGATTTGGGATTTGAGATTTGAAATGAAAATTCGGCTGGGAATCTTCTGTTTCCATTGCTTCCCGGTGTTTCTGGCTGCCTAAAATTACCAGCATTTCGGCTACTGCGTCTCGATCGACTAAACGGCCAAGTCCCGGATAAACTAATGCTAACAAAGTCAGCAAAGCTCGAATCTCTGGCGTAGTCGATAGGGGACGCTGATCGTTGAGAGATTCGGTGGCGATACCCGATCTGGCTAGAATTTCGGTTAAGCTGTAACGGGCGATCGCGTCCATCCCCGGAGCAATTACGGCGATTTCTTGCGGCTCTACGGCTTCTGACTTCACTGCATCTACAATAATTTCGGCGGTTTCTCGCAGCAGTTGAGCGCGGGAAGTTGTTTCGAGCGATCGAACCGATCCTGGCAAAGTCAAGCCTAAAGGATAAAAACCTTCGGTATTCACTGCTAAACTTACCACCAACTCCCCAATTTCTGGGGCTAAACCGGCTTTTGCATCCAAATTTTCTACGCTTTGACAGCGGCTTTCGAGTTTGGCGAGATATTCGGTGTCGGCCCCCAAACCCAAACGCACTCCTCCATCCCGATTGTAGGAGAACGCCCCCGCCGCGCCTCGATCGAGCATTCGATCGAACAAATCGCGGCAGATCGCCGGATAATCGTCAACATCATCTGCAATCACAGCTTGGTATCTAGAGGCCAACTGCTGCTGGTAAGTGGGATTTGGCAACAAATAGCGCCAGTAGAGTTCGCAAACAATCCCGTAAGTCAGCAGCCCCCGCCTCAAGCACCATTCCCGCCACCTTTCGAGCAACTCTCCCATGCTAGTCCACAAGCTGTTCGAGCCGCCCTCCCATGCAAATCCCTGTTCCAAAATGCTCTTAATTTCTTCTCTGGGCGTACCGCTGACAGCAGCAAGTTGTAATAAGTCTAGAGTTCGACGCACCATTCGGTTTGGACTTACCCCTGTTTGTTGCAAAATGCCTTCGTCTAATTCGCGACGCCAGACTCTGGCGGCAAGTTCCAATTCTGTTTCAGGTTGCAGTCGCAGGGGAAATTGAGCCCTCAAATCCATTGACTGAACTAGCAGCGGCCAAAATAGCAATACTTCCTGCTCAAAAAAACCGAAGGGTGTTGTCGAGTGAAAGGCATATTTTCCTTGGGTAGATACGCCGATCCGATCGGCTAATTCCAGCCGATTTTCCCCGTTAGCTGCTAAGACTAAAATTGCTGGGGCTGTTTGTCCCGCCCTCCACCGCCCGGAACGCCCGCGGCTCGAACGTGTTGCAGCCAAAGACTTGACGGTTTTGCTCCAAATGCAAAACTGCTCGACTAAGCGAGCGGTTTTGCCGCTGCGGGCGGCTCCCACAATCCAAATTGAATTTTGTGTCGGCGTTCCCAATTTATCTAAATTTGTTAACATACCATGAATACTTTAATCACTAATGTCTGCACCCGACTAACCAGGTTTTAGTTATGAATACTTCTGCGTGGAACAGGTTTGTAAAATATCTCTACAGCGCTAACCAGTGGTATAGAGAAACGCCTGAAAGGGCCCTAGAACAGGCTTATGATGCTGCCTTAGCAATTAAGGCGATCGAAGATGAGCATTTTGGCGGCCAAGGAATCTCCGACCGATCGGGCGATTACGGACACAGCACCCTGTCTTACTTTAAATCCGAACTCCAAAAATACCTCAAGGTCATCCAAACTAGGATGGTTGAGTTTAATGCTAGCCGTTCTTTTTTGGAATTGCCCGATCGGGTGGGGGCCAAACCGCAGGCTGGGCAAAATAAGGCACAGCGTTACCAGCACGGATTAGGTTTCGACAATAAAGAGCGAGCATCTCTTGTATTTGAGAAGCTCGAATTTATTGATCGAGTTATTGGTAAGTATATTAACAATAATAAATCCACGGCGATCGTTCCGGTTGTTAATTCGGCAAACCTACAGTTGAAATCTACAAATAGTACCTCTCAACTACAGACCGATCGAGGTTCAGTTAATTCAATTCAAACTCAGGATGGCGAGGTTGACACTAACAATGAAGAGGTTAATTTATTACCCCGATCGCTTTTGGGAACCTTGAATCGAATCACTAAAGAGTTAGACCCGGAAGCAGAAAAAGACGTAGTTAAGAATTTCCGCAATTCCAAAGTAAAAACAGTCATTTCTCTGAGATTTATTTTGCTGTTGATCTTAGTCCCCCTGTTGACAAATCAAATTGCCAAAAATTTTGTAGTCGGGCCGATAGTAGACTATTTTCGAGTCAAACAAAATGCTCCAGTATTCATAAACTTTGAGCTACAAGAAGAAGCCTTCCAAAAACTGGAGAGATTTGAGCAGAATCTCAAATTTCAAACGTTAATTGGCAGGACGCCGTCGCTTTCTGCTGAGGAAACGGAAGAGAAGGTTACCAAAAAAGCACTAGAAATAGCAGAGGAATACCGCGGTGAAAGTGGTGGAGCGATTAAAAATATTTTTGCCGATTTAATTGCGTGCGTTGCCTTTGTTATGATTCTCGTTACTAACAAGAAAGAGATTGAGATATTAAAGTCTTTCATGGACGATCTGATTTACGGACTCAGCGACAGTGCTAAAGCTTTCATAATTATTTTGTTTACTGATGTGTTTGTGGGATTCCACTCGCCTCACGGTTGGGAAATAATTCTTGAAGGTTTATCTAGGCATTTGGGACTGCCAGAAAATAGGCAGTTTATATTTCTGTTCATTGCGACCTTTCCAGTTATCTTGGATACGGTATTTAAGTATTGGATATTCCGCTATTTAAACCGCAGTTCGCCTTCTGCTGTTGCTACTTACAAAAATATGAACGAGTAATAAGCTGTCGCGGCATTTAAACTGTCTGTCAAAAAACAATAAAACTATTGTGGGATGTCGGGCCCGCCCCTAAATATGCAATGTTTATTTGCGCGACAGCTTAGAGCCAAACAATTCTCAAAGCATACTGTATCTAAATGCGTAAAATCGCAAAACAAAATTTCTCCTGTTAGCGGTTCCACTGTAGCGTAGAGCCACAAATAAGTAAAGTCGCATTGCAATTTTCCTTGCGACTTTACTCCCTGACCTGTTAACCTTCTTCTTTGAATCGTCTGGAATCCTCATCCGAATTTGATCTTGACTCCCATACCGCAGACTTTTCCGCTGTTTGACAAAGCTCTCACTCTGACTAGCGACTTGCTTTGATGAGACATGGGAGTTATTTTAAAATTATTCTGGTTCTCGTGCTTTCTGTTTTTCACTCACCGGAGGCGTCACTTTTAATTTTCCTTGAAGCCGATATTTTGTCCATTGATGTACTGTCCGATATGCTACAGGAACTTCGCAACAGTTTGTCAGCCATTCATGCACTTCTTTGTAACTGCTGAATTTGTCTGGTTGACTCAATTCTTTTTCGAGTTTCTCTACAATTTCTGCATTCATGATTCTGGGTCTTCCCGAGCGAGGCTTCTGAGATAATAATTCTACTATTCCCCCCGAGCGATAGCTAGATAACCATCTTTGTATTGTGGTACGATGTTTTCCTAACTGCACAGCAGCAGACAATACACTGTCTACCATTTTGGTTTTGAGCCAATACAAAACTAGCAGTTTTTCCTGACGCACAGCATCTTTCTCCTGACGCATCAGGTGTTTGAGTTCTTCTACTGTTTCCACAATATCAATCCGCACTACTCCTGACATTTTTTGACTATCTTAAAATAATAGATTACAAAATTGGCATTTACTAAGTATATCACTATTTTAGGAAATTGGTATTATGGTTATTTTACTGGACATGATATAGCTGGAATTTCTAATTGCAGTGCTGGACTAAAAAGTGATTTTACACGGTGCTTACAGCAGATTCCAGGTTGATGAATTACATTAGCAGCTATCTATATTGTGTGCTTTGAATCCGGGTACTGCCACGCTGTCATATTTTGGATAGAACTTGCTTCTTGACGGGTGGAGGCGCATCTGACGCGGGTTCTCGCTGGCGATCGCCTGTACCACATATACGTGGAATATTCTGTATATTGCAGGGTTTAAAATTTTGCACAAAATTCATCCAGCGCTGAACTTTAGAACCCGCAATCTCAAAAATCGGAATAGAATAGACATCTGATTCAGGAGGGCCTCCCTCGCTATCTCTGGCAATGCTTGTGCGTTCTGGCTTACCTAAGCCGTAGGTTGAAGCCATTTCGCTAGCTAAAGTACAGGGAATTCTAAAGTTTCCCATGCGAATACTTCCATTATCTGCTGAATAAACCCATTCATAACCGGAAACGCCTCTAGATTGCTGGCACAAAAAATGGGAAGTTTCAAACATTTTGGCGAGATGAACATCGTAGAGACGAAGCTTGCTACCGTAAGCCGGTTGAGTTGTATCTCGATTGGGTGCAGTAAGTTGGATGAGGACAAAGCCTCCCCTAGCTTCTGTGCCACCATACCGAATGGTCAGCGGTAACTGGGTGCTCTGTTGAGCCAAGATGATGTTAACTTTTTGGGTAAATTTAGCGCTGTCAGCTTGAGCACTTGCTTTGCTGGCTTTGCTTTGTGCTTTTTCAAAACCGAGTATCCCAAATTTAGCGCTGTCATCCTCAGCACTGCGTTCGCTACCCAAGTAAGTAGGAGCAGAAACAGCAAGGTTTGCAGGCAGTAAGATAACCATACAGGTCATGAGTTTTGCCAAATTGTGACGCCGTGCTTGTTTGGCGATCGCGGATGTTTTAGCGATCGCGGTGTGTTCGGGGGAAATTGGTGTGCGATCGAGTTGGGCTTTTGAGATTGGTGGCTTATAGAACTCCTTTGACATCTTTTCTTGCAAAATAAGGCGGATAAATAAGCTGTCTGGCGATCGCCAGACAGCCACAAGAGGATAGATCGTGCGGTTCGGGTGGGCAAAAAAAGCTAAAATCCATCTGACATCAGGCTTGGGGCAACAGCAATAGATTTCAAATGGGTTCTCTACATGAAATATGCTGTATTGTGTGGTGTTAATCTGTAGGGTGCGGCTCTGCGAGATATTGGATAGAACTTGTAGATTTATGGAGAGATCCGCACCTGAGACGGGAGCTTGGATTATCGGTACAACATATACATGGAATATGCTGTATCAATTACGAATTAGCACTTGCCAATTATCTAATTCCAACGCTTCTTGCGCTGTCGCTGGTTCGCTACCGACTCCACCAGTCCCAGTGCGAGAAAATTACTCAGCAGCGAGGCATTCCCGTAACTTAGGAAAGGTAGGGGAATCCCTGTTACCGGGGCTAAGCCGATGTTCATCCCAATATTTACGAATACTTGAAAAATTAACATTGACAGTACGCCGATCGCCAGCAAGGAACCAAAATTGTCGTTGGCAGTTTGAGCGATCATTACCAACCTGAAACAAATTACCCAGAACACAAACAGCACGAAAATGCAGCCAATAAAGCCCAATTCTTCGCCAATCGCTGAAAAGATAAAGTCTGTATGCTGTTCGGGAATAAAGTTAAGCTGAGTTTGGGTTCCCTGAAACAAACCCCTGCCTTTGAGTTCTCCGGCCCCGATCGCAATCCGAGATTGAATCAAGTGATATCCGCTGCCTAAAGGGTCTTTCTCGGGGTTTAAAAAGCCTGTCAAGCGCATTTTTTGATAGTCCTTGAGTAGTACAGCCCAAAAAAAATGTCCAACCTGTCCCGAAACCACGTTTACCAGCACAGTAGCGAAAGTTCCCAACCAGGGCCAAGGTAGCGATCGCCAAGCGATAATGCCCGCAACGACTATCCAAGCTACCCAAATCGGTGTAGACAGGTTGTTTAGGAGAACCGAGATTAGAGGAGAGAATAGCAATATTAGCCAGCCGGGATTGACATTACCCCAGTAAAACATCCCCATTGTAATCGCGCCAAACACTAGGGAAGTACCTAAATTTGGTTCGGCAAAGATCAGTCCCCAGGGTACCGCCATAATCGCCAGCATCCTCAACATATCCCTGACGGTGGGGACAGTTTTGTCGTGCAACAGAGCTGCTAAAGTGATAATCATCCCTACTTTGGCAAATTCTGACGGTTGCAGGTAAAAGCCGCCGATATTGATCCACCGCTGGGCACCGAGCCCTGTAGTACCGATAAATCGAACTGCGATCAGTGACAAATTAATGATTATGTAAATCGGCCATTTCCACTGAATGAGTATGTCGTAGCGGCAGCGGGAAATGATGATTGCTAGGAACAAACCGACTGCGCCAGTTACCCAGTGCCGCCACCAGTCGATCAGCCCCTGGTTGATTTCGACGCTGCGGATCATGACTCCGCCGAAGATGGTGAGGCCGATGCAGGCCGCAAACAGCCAAGGGTCTGCTTCTTCCCAGGCTTTGAAGATGGATTTCGAGCGGTTTCTGCCTTGTATTCTCTGTAACATGAGGATTTTAGTTTTTAGATTTTAGATTTTAGATTATGGAACCGATTTTCGGAAGCTGTGGATATATTTCAGATTCTGAGCTTACAGGGTACTGTAGGAGCAAGTTCTGTGAGTATGTCACTTTATTCGGCCAGTTGTACGGAGGTTCCGGGCCGTCAGCAACGGGCTAGGAGTGCGCGGACAGACTCATCTTTAGGCTGCGCCGGACTGCAGGCCTGACGGGGATGCGAGTCCGATCGCGCTCTGCAAGTTAAAATAGTCAGGCCGGTTCGTAAAGATACTCAAAACCGTTACCGTCGGGGTCTCTGCCGTAAAAAGACGCAGTACCGTCGCGGTGTTCGTGAATGTGGGTGACGGAAACACCTTCGGATTTAAGCTGTTGGTGGGCGGATTCCATTTCAGTGCGATCGTCAAACACAAAGCCAAAATGGGGCCCTGCTTGGTCGTAAGTCGGACTCAATAGCGCCAGTCCGTCCTCTCCTGCTTTCAAATAAGCCCAGTCTGAATCTTTCCAGACTAACTCCATTCCCAAATTTCCGTAGAATTCAGCAGATTTCTCGATGTCTTGCACGCAGACGGCTACGTGTCCCAATCGTTTGAGTTTCATGTCTAAAAATTTTATGGTTGTTCTTTCGTGTATTGTATCTATTTTCTGATTTATCGATCGATTAATTAGGGATTTTCTCTGATTTTTTGGTAGCAGCTAACTGTACCTTTTCTATTTGTTTGCTGGCGTCCATTTCGCTGAACAGTTGAACTGCTAAAGCTAAAATTTCTGGGATTTTGTCAATTTCACCGATTGTTTGTTCTGTTAGTGCTAGTTGATAGCAAGCTTCGGCTAGGTCTAATTTAGCGTTGGCTCGATCGAGTATTTGGGTTGCTTCAGCTAGATGCAGCAGCGCTGTGTCAAATTCTCCTTGTTCTTCGGTACAGCGCTGCTCTAGGGTTGAGAGCTTTGGCTTTGATGGTACTGTACTGGTTTTGGTCGGCTCGGGCGATGGAGAAAGCGGTACAGGCTGAAAGCTTTTTCTCTATCTCCGAGGTTTTTGTAGGTGGCTGCTAGAAAAACTAATTTATATCCCGTACCGACTAACTGACTGTTTTCTCGATCGGCATTAAGTCGATCGGCGATCGGCGCAGCTTCTTTTTTGACTCCCACACAGGAGTTGAGGAAAGCGAACCCGACATCGATCGCACAACCGTTAATCCCGATTTCCTCCCTCGATTGTTTGAGCTTGACAAATATCTCCATAGCTGGATCTAATTCCCACAGTTCTATTTTACAAAAACCTATATTAGACCTCTTGCCAAAATAATTAGGACAGGCTCTCGGGCCCATCCCACAAGAAAAAAAACTCTTGTAGGATGGGCCCGAGAGCCTGTCCCATCAATTGATTGATGAAAAGGATTTTTGCAAGAAATCTAATATTTTTATTCACAGAATCTCAAGACTTATCTGTGCGCGATCGTGCTATAATCTGACATCGATAGGACTTACGCATGAGTAGTCAGAAACCGGGTTTTTTGAGAATACTTCGTTAAAGTCCGCAGAAACTACTAAAAACCCGGTTATGAAAGCAGAGTGCGTCCAGGACCGATCGCTTTCATTATCGATCGAGTGCAGCTATGCGAATTGGTAAAAAATTACAAAAGTTTCTGCTTTTGACGGTAGCGTTTTTTTTCGCAGCTACTCTGTTAATCAATGTTACTAACTTTCACAATTATTTCGGTATCAACCGCGCCGATACTGCTGTGAAAGTTGTTGCGCTCTCCTACGATGACGGCCCCTATCCTCCCTATACAAATCAGCTTTTAGATGTTTTAGACCGCTATCAAGTTAAAGCGACTTTTTTTGAAATCGGCCGCAATATTGAGAAACATCCAGAAATTGTGAAAACGATCGCCGCGAGGGGAAATGAGTTGGCAAATCATTCTTATTCTCACAAGGATATGATGTTTAAACCCCGTGAGTATCTGCTGTCGGAAATTGCAAAAACTGATAAACTTTTGCTGGAATTGGGCGTTAAGCAAGAAAGTATTAGTTTTAGGCCTCCTTGGGGTAGAAGATTTGTAGTTTTGTCTTATTTGGTGTCCCAAATGCACAAAAAATTGATTATGTGGGATGTGGATTCGCATGATTATGAGAAAAAACTCACGGTGGAAGATATTGCAAATCGGGTGATTGACAATGTGCGATCGGGTTCGATTGTGGTGATGCACGATGGCGGGGGCGATCGCTCGAAAACGGTAGCAGCTACTGAGATAATTGTCAAGAATTTGCGGTCGAAAGGTTACGAATTTAAAACTGTTTCTGAGTTGTTGAAATAGAAGTAGGGTGCGTCAGCCACAATTATTTGGCGGACAAATCAACAATCTCATACTGACGCACTAAAAAATAAACGGTGCGTCAGAATTCGACTTTTCGTGCAAATTGAAAATTGCCAACCTGACTCACCCTACTACTGAACTCTTGAAATAGAAGTAGGGTGCGTCAGCCACAATTATTTGGCGGACAAATCAACAATCTCATACTGACGCACTAAAAAATAAACGGTGCGTCAGAATTCGACTTTTCGTGCAAATTGAAAATTGCTAACCTGACGCACCCTACTACTGAACTCTTGAAATAGAAGTAGGGTGCGTCAGCCACAATTATTTGGCGGACAAATCAACCAACAATCTCATGCTGACGCACGCTCGGAATAAATGGTGCGTCAGAATTCGACTTTTCGTGCAAATTGAAAATTGCTAACCTGACGCACCCTACTACTGACGCACGCTCGGAATAAATGGTGCGTCAGAATTCGACTTTTCGTGCAAATTGAAAATTGCTAACCTGACGCACCCTACTACTGACGCACGCTCGGAATAAATGGTGCGTCAGAATTCGACTTTTCGTGCAAATTGAAAATTGCTAACCTGACGCACCCTACTACTGAACTCTTGAAATAGAAGTAGGGTGCGTCAGCCACAATTATTTGGCGGACAAATCAACCAACAATCTCATGCTGACGCACGCTCGGAATAAATGGTGCGTCAGAATTCGACTTTTCGTGCAAATTGAAAATTGCTAACCTGACGCACCCTACTACTGACGCACGCTCGGAATAAATGGTGTGTCAGAATTCGACTTTT
>NZ_JADEWV010000411.1 GCF_015207455.1 Microcoleus sp. LEGE 07076 | reverse complement strand
TCTGATGGCTAATCTACTCAACAATATTCCTATACATCTTGAGCGTTGGAGCTCTTTCCCTGAAACTCCTGTGGATGCCTTTTATGCTTGTAACTCCTCCTAATTGTAAAAAACCTACACCTGTCAGCCCGTACCCCCCGGCGTACTCCTACTAGGACACGGCGGCCTCATCCTCCTAGCAGCAGCAGTATTATCCCTCGGAATGTTTATTTCCTCCCTCACAGACAGCACAATTTTATCAGCCATCCTCACCTTCGCTCTAGTATTATTTCTGTGGGTGATAGACGCCGCCGCCGTCGCTATTAGCGGCCCCTTCGGAGCAGCATTAGGACAGTTGTCGCTATTAACACATTACACTAATCTTGTCAAGGGAGTTTTCGATACCAGCAGTTTAATTATGTTTGCCAGTTACATCATTCTAGGAGTATTTCTCACCGCTCAATCCATCGACGCCTTGCGATATCAGCGTTCTTAGAAGCAGAAGCCAAAGGGAAGAGAGAAGGACAGAGATGGAGATTCAAAGAACAACAACCAATTCCCAATTCCCAATTCCCAATTCCCAATTCCCAATTCCCCATTAATGTTAAATTCTACAAAGTACCTCAAACCATGAGATTTATAAATCCCAAAATAGACTTTGCGTTCAAAAAAATATTCAGTTCCAGCGACAGCAAAGACATCCTGATTAATTTTTTAAACGCCATCCTCTATGAAGCACAGCCAGTCATCGAAGACTTAGAAATAATCAAATCCCCACCAGGAAATCAAACTTTCGGAGTAGACACACAGCTAGATGTCAAAGCCACAATTAAGGGCGACCGAATCGCCCTCATTGAAATCCAACTGATCAACGTGGCTTCCTTTGGGAAAAGAGTTTTGTACAATGCTGCCAAAAGCTACAGCGTGCAATTAACAGGAGAAGAACGCTACGAAAGACTAAAAACAGTAGTTTCCTTGAAAATTGCCGACTTTGAAATGTTTGAAAATCAGCCAGAATTTCTGACTAGGTTTGTTTTCAAAGAAAAAGAGCAACAGTTTGATTATCCAGATACTGAAATAGAATTAGTATTTATCGAACTGCCCAAATTCAGCAAAGAATTAGGGCAATTAGAAACAACCGCCGACCAATGGATATACCTTCTAAAAAACACCAGCACTCTGGAAACAATACCAGAAACACTGAAGGCTGTTCCCGAAATTCATAAAGCTTTGATAATTGCTAGCGAGGACAACTTCAATCAGAAAGAGTTAAATGAATTGCAAAACCAAGAACTGTGGATACAAGACCAGCAGATTGCCATAGATTTAGCCAAAGACCAGGTGACAAAAAGCGCTCAGCTATCCTTAATTTTGCGTCAAATCGTGCGGCGTTTAGGCACAATCAAACCCGAAACAGAAAACTGCATCCGTCAATTAGGGATGGAGGAATTAGAAGAATTAGGAGATGCCGTGCTGGATTTTAAACAGCAGTCTGATTTAACAGCATGGTTGCAGGCTAATGCGGTATGAATAAGATTCTAGAACCGGAAAATAGTCAACCCATATTTATCTTATGAAAATTAGAAAAAAAAATTGGAAATATATTTTTTGGCTGGGCCCCCTCCTCACTGCAGCGGGGGTAACAGCAGCACTTGTATCCGGAGTGTGGGAACCCCTGACAGTCGGTCTAGTTATTGCCGGAATAGTGACGATCGCACTTGGGCTGCTATATTTAACTCACGAACAAGGCTTTTGGGGGCAGCGTTCCACCCAAGCCGGCACCAACGCCCTAATTGCTACCGCCGCAGTCTTGGTGATTCTCGCAGTGATTAACTTCATAGCATTTCGCTATCCCCTCCGCATCGACTTAACCGAAAGCCAACAGTTTACCCTCGCCCCCCAGACTCAACAAATACTGCGAAACCTCCAACAACCAGTCAAAGTGTGGGTATTTGACCCAATTCAAAATCCCCAAATTAAAGAATTGCTACAAAGCTACAAACGCGAAGGAGGCGAAAAGTTCCAATTCGAGTTTGTAGACCCCCAATTGCAACCGGGAAAAGCGCGGGAATTTAGCATTACCAGCATCGGAGAAGTTTACCTGCAATCCGGTGACAAAAAACAGGTGCTGCAAAAAGGTGGCACAGCTTTTGGTAGCGACCCAAATCAAGGTCTTTCTGAGATCAAACTTACCAATGGCTTAGAAGAAATTCTCAGCACTCGCGTTCCTACAGTTTACTTTTTGCAAGACAAAGGAACCAGGGTAAGCGCATCTAATTTGGTAGTTAAATATACAGATTATTTGGCACATTTATATAATGACAGATATCGTTTGAGCATCAGAGATGTTATCTAGTAGACTGATCAGTACAAAGTTTCTATCTTA
>NZ_JADEWV010000087.1 GCF_015207455.1 Microcoleus sp. LEGE 07076 | reverse complement strand
CAGCTACTTAGAAGAGTCGGACTGAGCTAAAGATGAGCGGAAAGTGGAATATCCTAGAGAGTAATAAATCTGAAACCCTTTACCCGTGAAGAGTTAAAGTCAATCGGGATGACAGGATTTGAACCTGCGACCCCCTCGTCCCGAACGAGGTGCGCTACCAAGCTGCGCTACATCCCGAAATTAGTCACTGTATTTTTACAATATCACATTCAATTCAAAATTGACTAAGCTCGTATATAATGATTTGTAAAACACTACTCAGGCGGAGACAGACGTGACAGTAAAGCCCCAGTGGTTGCGAGTTAAAGCCCCCCAGTGGGAGCGCGTCGGCAACGTCAAAGAAATTTTGCGGGATTTATCCCTGAATACGGTTTGCGAAGAGGCTTCGTGTCCGAACATCGGCGAATGCTTCAACGCAGGTACTGCTACATTTTTGATTATGGGGCCGGCTTGTACCCGCGCCTGTCCTTACTGCGATATCGATTTTGAGAAAAAGCCCCAAGCTTTAGATCCGACGGAACCCCAAAGATTGGCGCAGGCGGTGCAGCGGCTCAAACTCAATCACGTTGTGATTACTTCTGTTAACCGCGATGATTTGCCGGATGGGGGGGCATCTGTGTTTGTCGAGTGCATTCAAGCTGTACGATCGACAATGCCCGATACAACTATAGAAGTTTTGATTCCCGACTTGTGCGGCAACTGGCAAGCTTTAGAAATTATTCTCGCAGCCCGCCCCGAGGTACTCAACCACAATACCGAAACCGTAAAGCGACTTTACCGCAAGGTGCGGCCGCAAGGAAAGTACGATCGCACCCTCGAACTGTTGCAACGAAGCCGCCAACTAGCACCGGGGGTTTACACCAAATCCGGAATCATGGTGGGACTGGGAGAAACAGATGCCGAAATTCGGGAGGCGATGCAGGACTTGCGGGCTGTTGGCTGCGATATTTTGACAGTTGGACAGTACCTGCAACCGACTCAAAAGCACTTGAATGTGGAAAACTTTGTGCCTCCGGAACAGTTTGATGCTTGGAGAGAGTTTGGCGAATCTTTGGGATTTTTGCAAGTTGTCGCTTCTCCTTTAACTCGCAGTTCCTATCATGCCGAACAAGTGAGGGAACTGATGAAACTTTACCCGCGCTAGCAATCTTAGTTTGCGTTACGTCAAGCCCAGAACACCTTTCTCAATCAGATAAGCTGTTGCGGCATTTGAATTTTATCTAAAAAACAATAAAACTATTGTGGGGTGGGCACGCGAGTGGGCCCGCCAATATGCAATGTTTATTTGTGCGACAGCTTAGGACTTGGGTACTCGCCGAAAAAGAAACCGATTTTTTTTTGACTCTGATTGAGGGTTTCAATCAAGTATTTTGGTTAAAAAATCAAGGTGATGGCCACGCGTGCCTCCAGTACGACTGTAATACCATAACCGGGCAACAGCAATCAAAAACCTGCGCTTTCTGTGTGGGTGAGTGCAAAAATCCGGTTTCTGATGCTGATGCGAAAAAGTATCGGTTAACCCGCAAGCTGCAGCAAACAGCAAAAAAAAATATTGGCTTGTCGCCCCATCAAACTCCCAACTTATACTAAATCCGGGGAAGAAAACCCCTTGATCATCCATGACTGCGTAAGGTGCAAAGCCACAAACAAATACTGCCGATGGCAAATAGCCAAGGGAACGCACCCTACTACCATAAAGGGGGTATGTTACCGGGATTTGGTATTACGCCCAAAATATCGCTGGACTGGGTTTTTTGCTCAACTTTCTGGGTTGAAATCCGTGATTTTTATCGAGAAACCCGGTTTTTGTGTCAGCGACTAACTCGGTAACGCGGAGGGGAAAAACTCGGAAGCTCATAACCTGTAACGGATTCAAATTCCGCCAACTGCGGGAATTCAATCAAGAGGGCCGAGTTATATAAAGTTTTATTAAAAAAGTCGGTAATTTTCCGAAGTGATCAGGAACCAGGTTATTGGTGATGAAGATTAACTTAACTTCTGACGAACATCACTTGTTTTTAGCCAGTAATTATCTATACTAGCTATACAAACAAAGAAGTACAACCGACTTTTCGGGCCTTCAACCTGTTACATCAGAAAGTTCTTAGCGTTTTCCTGAATCTTGCTAAAAGAAGTGGGACAGCCGAAGTTCGATCTCTGGAACAGCAAAAAAGTCATAAAAGTTAGTAAAAAAACAAAAAGCGGTGATGCTTCTGCTTAACAAGCTGGGCATCATAATTATAAATAACCGCTAAGCGTAGCATCTTTTCACCCGGAGCAACTGAGAAAATCACTATGCCAGCCACCTCTTTTTATGCTGAAGCTGAATTCGACGAACAACTGCGAGTAAATCCCTTGCAAAATGTAGATGTGTTGGATGAAGATGCTGAAGAAGCAGGGGACGAACTCATAGACCAACGCGCTGCAGAGGCTGAAGATGCAGAGACAGCATCCAAATTGCCAAAAAATGCCAGCCGCCGCACGACAGATTTAGTGCGCCTGTACTTACAAGAAATTGGTCGAGTTCGTCTTTTGGGTAGAGACGAAGAAGTCTCAGAAGCTCAAAAAGTTCAGCGCTATATCAAACTGCTGGAATTGCGTAATACTGTCGCGTCCCAGGAAGAAGGCCTAATAGGGCGGTTCGTGCATTTAATCGAGGTGCGCGATCGCCTGTCTGCACAGTTGGGACACAAACCTTCGCTGGAACGTTGGGCATCAACAGCAGGTGTAGGCGACGTGCCAGAACTAAAGCGAATTATGTCTGAAGGCAAGCGCCAGTGGGCAGAATTAGCAGAGACTACAGTGGAGGCGATCGAAAGAATTCAAACTGAAGGCATCGAAGCGAAAGACCACATGATTAAGGCGAACCTGCGCCTGGTGGTTTCGGTGGCAAAAAAATATCAAAATCGCGGTTTAGAATTGCTAGATTTAATACAAGAAGGTACCCTGGGACTCGAACGAGCGGTCGAAAAGTTCGACCCGATGCGGGGCTATCGGTTTAGTACCTATGCCTACTGGTGGATTCGGCAGGGAATTACGCGGGCGATAGCTACTCAAAGCCGCACCATCCGCCTCCCCGTCCACATCACCGAAAAACTTAACAAAATCAAGAAAGCCCAGCGCAAAATTTCTCAAGAAAAAGGTCGGACAGCGACGATCGAAGATATCGCCATCGAGCTGGAGATGACGAGTTCCCAAGTCCGAGAAGTTTTGCTGCGAGTCCCGCGCTCTGTTTCTCTGGAAACTAAAGTAGGCAACGAAAAAGATACAGAATTGGGCGACTTGCTCGAAACCGACAGCATCTCCCCAGAAGAAATGCTGATGCGAGAAGCTCTGCACCGTGACTTACAGCAATTGTTGGCAGATTTGACCAGCCGCGAACGGGATGTAATTTTGATGCGCTTTGGTTTGGGCGACGGACACCCCTACTCGCTGGCAGAAATCGGTCGCGCTCTGGACTTGTCCCGCGAGCGAGTCCGCCAAATTGAAGCCAAAGCTTTGCAAAAACTCCGCCAACCCAAGCGCCGCAACCGAGTACGCGATTATCTGGAGTCTCTAGGTTAAATTAGTGGGCGTGCATTTACTGTCGGTTTCTGGATCTAGATAAAAGGCAGAAGGCAGAAAGCAGAAGGCAGAAGTTATGATTTATACTTCTAAACTTTCCCTGTCCTCTGTCTAGGGCTTTGTGGCCTGTTTGCAATCGAAAAATATCAAAAACTAAATTTGTTCCTCAACCTTCTTTCAATAAGCTCACATATTTGCAAAATATCTAGATCGTTGTGTATGATTGTCAATAGGCAGACTTTCTTGAGAGGGTCACTATGGCACTTTATACCGCGTCTTCATTTAAATCCGAACTCAATGACAAAGGCTGGCGGATGACTCCCCAACGGGAAACCATCTTGCACGTGTTTCAGAACCTCCCCAAAGGCAATCACCTGAGTGCCGAGGATTTGTACACTTTGTTGAAAAATCGCGGAGAAAACATTAGCTTGTCTACCATTTACCGAACTTTAAAGTTAATGGCAAGGATGAGCCTCCTCCGGGAACTGGAACTAGCAGAAGGTCACAAACATTATGAAATAAACCAGCCTTATCCGCACCACCACCACCACTTAGTCTGCGTTCAGTGCAACAGAACGATCGAGTTTAACAATGATTCGATTTTGAAAATTGGCATGAAACAAGCAGAAAAGTCTGGATTGCACTTGCTAGACTGCCAGCTAACTATTCATACGGTTTGCCACGAAGCTTTGCGGATGGGATGGCCGTCTTTGGTTTCGAGCAATTGGTCTTGTCCGAAGTCGATCGCCCAGAACACCAGCAACGCCTTGGATTCAATCGAGTAAAACTACACTATTTTCGCATTTTAAGTACAGATTGTTACAACTATTAACAAAAACTAGGCTTCGGCGCAACTGCGATCGCACTTGCGCCGAAGCCTAGTTTTTTGCGGAAACGAGAGTACCGCCGGCTTCCGTCTCGGGTGGAAATACAAAGGGGCCGGGTTTTTGCCCAGACTCTCGAACCGAGACAGAAGCTGTCGGATACTACTGCCGAGCATTACCCCGCCGCAGACCCGCGACGACTTGCACAACAGGGGCTGCTACCTGAGTGTTAGCGTGCCGCAAAGCCGATCGAGTGCTGCGATCGACCCTTCCAGTCCCGAACATCCCGCAATCTTTCTGAAATCGGATCAAAGCTATCTGAGTTGGTCGATCGAACCAACCGTGAATCTGGCTCCTGTAATAACCCAATTCTTGCAGCCGCCGCTGCACAAGTTCAACATCTCGACCTGTAGCGCCTAACTCCAGAAAATCTCCGGCATTACTCTGCTCGTAATTTTCCCCAGGATATAAAGTAGTTTGAGCTGCTCTCATCTGGGCATCTATCGCCACCAAAGTAGCAGTGTCAGCGCAGCCGTCAGAAACCAGATTGTAATCTTGCTGAAAACGAGTCACAGCATAGAGAGTGCGTTCGCGAAACTTGCCGTCTATGTCGCCTTCAAAATAGCCCAAAGCTTTTAACTGCCGCTGGATCAAATCTACCGTCGCGCCTCTGTCCCCGAACCGCAGCCCCTTGCAACCCCCATTTCCGGAAATATTCCCCCCACCGCTAGCGGGGGGAGTCGGCCCGATGGAGCCAAACAGCAAAGCTAAAGTTTGCCTGTCTGCAACTCCTGTCACCCGCAGCCGATTAATTCGCTGGAAATATCTCACCGCATTGAGAGTAACTTGGCTAAAATTCCCTGTGGGATGCGCGCTGAAGTAGCCTAGCTGCCGCAACCTGCGCTGGAGATCCGAAACATCTGCGCCCGTGTCTCCATAACGCAGCTCGGTGTAGTTTGTATAAATAGTTTGAAAAGGTCGATCGTCACCGGCTAAACTGTTGAGGGCGAGCGCAGTAGCTCGATCGGGTCTTCCAGTCAGCGACAGCCCGTAATCTCGCTGAAAGTCTGTCAGAGCTCGTTTAGTAACAGGGCCGAGTTGACCAGTGGAACTTCTGTTGAAATATCCCAGATCCCGCAACCTATCTTGAACCGATCGCACATTAGGATTTCCCGGATCTATTTGAGCTAATGCCGAACCAGCCGCGCTCAAAACCGACAGCATCAAAGCCAGAGACAGCAACCGGATGTAAGTATGGCTCGATAAGTGCCGGAATTTTAGGCCGGCCAAAATTTGAGGTGAAGCTGGTGCTTCCGAAACCAGGGCAAGTTCGAGGTAGGCTAGGGAGTCCATAATTTTATCAGAAAACTGGGTTTAAAATCGTTCTAGAAGGACGGCTTTTTTCAAGGTCAAGTTTAACCGATAGAACAAAGGCAGAGATTGTTAGTCTGTAAATCTTTGTAAAATCTCCAGTGCTTTTACTTCACAACTTCTAGCATACAAATATCGTGTCGGAGGTCGAATTCATGCTGGTTTTTCAAGTTTATTGCCTGCCGAAAGCGAGAATAATTTAATGCTGTCGGTGAAGCAATAAAGACAGTATAGTTCAGCCGCAACAAAGCACTTAGCCTGTGGACGGAGCGCGAAAAAGTCAAGAAATTTAACCTCGAAAAATATAGTACCATCTTAGCTAAACAATTCCAGTTTTGCGACGAATTCAACAGCACTGCCGACAGTCCGTTGCAGATCGATCGCGGTTTGCAATTTCCCAATTCTACTATACGAAAACTGCAAGCAGAAAGTTCCTGGCAAACAGGGTAAAACTTGCGCTCGATCGCTTGGGAAGAAATGACTGCTACTGATGTCGAAGCAATTCTCGATCGGCAAATCATCTCAAATCCGGGTAACATAACCCCTTGATGATTTAACCGGGAAGACGCCAAAAGCGCCAACAGAAAAGGAAAGAGAAGAGTTACAAGATAAAGGGATAGCAAACTCGGATTTGGTATCAATTGTGTGAATCAACAATCCCCGCGCCTTTAGCCGTCGCAGTGTCACTTAATTAACCGTAAAAAACTGCGCTAAAGAAGTATTCGCTTCCTCCTGTTCCATTCTAAGTTCGATCGCATCGGCAAGTAATATGGTTTCCGCTTGCATCCGAATAATACAATCGAGTCAACGCCGTCAACAGTCAACCATTGAGTTTTTCGACCCGCCCGTCACCAGTCAACGCCCTCAACAGTCACCAGTCACCAGTCAACTGCAACCACTTTACTAAGAATTGAAACAACAAACATGAACGAAATGCGGTGTTTTAGGCGATCGACCGCATTTGAGCGCGACCTGCAAACAGGCAAAGCTGGCCTCAATCGCTGCGGAACTTGAGCCGTTGGATTGTACCCTACAAGCATTACTTGGCCTCGATCGTGCATCACCCAACCTCCAGCGGGGAAGACTTCTGTTGAAGAATACCCGCGCACAAACCCATCGCCCGTGCCACCCGCCGGCAATCTCTCCACTAAATCCGTTACCGCATTCGTTGTCGAACTCCTCAGTGCACTCGGTTCCACCTGAGATGTTGCACCATTCGTGTGGAAGCCTTTTACGGACGGGCTTTCCGGCCCATCCCACAAGAAATTCACTCTTTGACCGAACAGGCCGGACAGCCTGTTCTTGACTATGGTGCAACATCTCAGTTCCACCCAATTAAACTGGCTAGAATCGCTGCTGATCACATCATTAGGAGAGGGCGGTACTCCTCCTTTACCAGTAAGACTCAACTCATTCTCTTGGCTTTTTATGCAGGGATTGGCGGCAATTAAAGTCGTTGAATCGACAACATTTTGGGGTAATTCTACCAATCCTTGTGCCACATTCACACCCGAACTACTAAACTTTCGCCCCTGGCAAATCTGGACCAGCCTGTTGCGAAATAGCGGCGATGTCGCTAGCGGTAATTAAAGAAGTAGGATTGACTTGTAAATCAGCAAATTCAGCATCAGTTAATCCTAAACTACTTCTAGCTTGTTCGCGTGTAACGGCTGAAAAACCAACAAAGATATTCGGTACATTCACCGTCGTAACTTGACCGCCCCTGACCGATCGAGCATTGGCGGTAATATCATTATTTTGCTTCGATAATAAAGCTAGTCCCTGCATTGTTAACACAAGTTAGTCTATTCCTCATGCCACGATCGATTCCTGACGCGGTACCCCATCTAATTTAGGAAGGATATCCTGTTTGGTCGATCGATCGTACTATCCGGGCCAAGGTGCGGGTTTACCAAGTTATTGGTTTTTGGCGATTATTTTTGGGAAACCCGCTCCTGCTGGAATTACGGTCAAGTTGTTTGTTAAAAAATCAGTGGTTGGCGGTTAAATTAAGCCGAACCGATCGCAAATCAAAGCTACTCCCGCTGCAAAAACAGTAATTGCCAAAGCTACTAGCGGGTTTTGTCCTCTGCTGACGGCAAAAGAGGTAACAACTCCAGCTCCTAATGCCGCAGTTACAGCAGCACTCGCCAAATCTCGATCGGGACGTTTGTCGTACATATTTTTTTACTTTTGGTAGCTGTTAAGCTGAAAAGTTACTTCTTGGGATCAAAGCTAGCACTCTTGCTCCTGCTGCGGTGACTCAGCCCTCAGTTTTGCAACTAAGCTTAAAATTTTGCTAAGTTTCTTAACATATTCTGATTAATTAGATAATTTTTACTAATAAATTTGCTAGTTGCTCTGTGCGGTTTTTGGTGGAGAAACCTTTTTGCTGCTGGGATTTGATGTCAAATTCAGGAGTTTGTAGGGGCGATCGCACTCACAGTTTCAGCGTCTGAGATTGCTATCCTAAATAGTGCAAATAAATTTAACTTGACTTCTTATTATCAATGTGTATGTAACTATTTGAGACAAGAGACAGGAAAAAACGCGGCGTTAGCGAACAACCTGTACCCTAGGATGGTTCGCTGCCCTCAAAATGAGATGAGTATATTTTTGGTCTGAGTTCTAAGCCCAGGCGCATCTAAATTTTACAGTCAAGTTTGATGAAATTGTTCTGGGGTGTTCCCCCCCGCCCGAAAAATACAGTGCCAGATGCGAGATAAGTTATTCACCCTCAACTTTTTCGGTATTGCCGCCCTTTACCCAACCTTCGGCATCGCCATCCTCAATCCGAATTCGCTGCCACTCTTTGTCGGGAGAATCTTCCAAAACCACGATTTTTTCCTTGTAACCAACACCGCCAATGCGGTTCGAGTCTCGGCTACCGCTGTCCCGGAGAATTAAGCCGATCGGCTGAGTTACTACAGCTCGGTAAGCTCCCGGTTCCAGCGGTTTCGGAGAGGGGTCATCGCTAGATATGGAAACTGGGCTAGCCTGGGCTGTTGACTTCGGGCTGGCGCCTGCCGTCTGAACTACTGTTTTGTCGTTAGAAAAAACAGGTTTTTCGGGTACAGTAGTTAGCTTAGCGGCAAAGTAAAGTGCAGCCGCCACGCTAGCGCCTGCCATCAGGACGATCGCTAGCAGAAAACCCACTAAAAACTTGAAAACGCTATATACACTGTTCATTGTTGACGGTTGACTGTTGAGAGTTGACTGTTGGCTGTTGAGAGTTGAGAGTTGACTACTGTCACGGCGGGCACGGGGACACCGCCCCTACCAACTGACTGCTGACTTCAAAAGCTTACCCTTGAATCCGGAGGCTCAAACTGCCGTATCTAGAAGCAAGGCGAGCTTTCCCAGCAGCCGCCCAATTTTGCAAAAATTGGATTTGTTCTTGAGCCGTTTTGGCTAAGGGAACCATCTGACTAGCTGATTCTAAAATATCATCTGTGGTAAAATCTCGATTTTGACTAAACCCAATGTGCATTGCTTCAATTAAAGTTTGCTCGATTTCAGCTCCTGAAAAATCGGGAGTTTCGTAAGCCAAGCGCTCTAAATCATAATTTTTGATGCTGTGCGATCGCAACCGCAACAAATGTACCTCAAAAATCGCCCGCCGCTCCTCCTGACTGGGCAAACCCACAAAAAATATTTCGTCAAACCTGCCTTTTCTGAGCATTTCCGGCGGCAAAGACTGGATGTTGTTGGCTGTGGCGACTACAAAAACCGGTGAAGTTTTTTCGGCCAGCCAAGTAATAAAAGTCCCAAACACGCGGCTGGTTGTCCCGGAATCGCCTTTACCGTCCAATCCTGCAAAACCTTTGTCAATCTCGTCAATCCACAGTACGCAAGGTGCCAAGGCTTCAGCTAGCTGAATCATTTGTCTGGTGCGCGATTCCGATTCGCCGACTAACCCGGCAAATAAGCGCCCGACATCCAATCGCAGCAAGGGTAAATGCCAGTGGTGGGCGATCGCCTTTGCAGTTAAGGATTTGCCTGTTCCTTGAATTCCGACTAACAACAAGCCTCTGGGATGCGGCAAACCGTATTGGCGGGCTCGTTCGGAAAAAGCACCGCCGCGCCGCAGCAGCCATTCTTTGAGATTGTCCAAACCGCCGATATCAGAGATATTTTCGCGGGCTGGGTAAAAATCCAGAATTTGAGTTTGGCGGATGGTTTGGCGCTTTTCTTCTAAAATCAGTTCCGCGTCGTCGGGATGCAGTTCGCCTCTGGTGGCGATCGCCTTTGCCAAAACTCGCCGGATTCGTTCGATCGACAGACCTTGACAGGAGCGCACCGTTTCGTCTAGCAAACGCCCTTCTATGGCTTGTCCGGTAGCCCCTAACAATCTTTCCACCTCAATTTTGATGTCCGCAGCAGCAGGCAGGGGAAACTCCAAAACCGTGATTACTTCGCTGAGGTCTTCCGGGATCGAAGTTATCGGAGATACAATAACAATATTTTTCGGTACAGATTTGAGGAGTCTCGCCAAATTCCGCAACTTGCGAGAAATTGAAACATCTTCCAAAAACCGCTGAAAGTCTCGCAAAATAAAGATAGCCGGCGCCGATGTCGGCAATTTTTCGAGAAATTCTAAAGCTTGCAGCGGGTTGCGCTTGCCAAAACCGACATCGTTGGGATTGCCTTGGTAGCCGTCAACAAAATCCCAGATGTAGACGGCCCGATTGCCCTGTTTTTTGGCGCATTGGGCGAGCGTCGCTTCTACGCGCTCTTCTTCCCGTGTGGGAATATAAATTAGGGGGTAGCGCGATCGTAGTAGCAGTTCAAACTCGTCGCTAAAAATAGTCATTAGTTATTAGTTATTAGTTATTAGTTATTAGTTATTAGTCATTAGTCATTAGTCATTAGTTATTAGTCATATCCTGTTCGGTAGATTGACCTATCTAAAATTGGAGTTGTGTGGACTTTTGAATGCAAAATAATGCGAACTAAAGTCCACACTACGAACCGTTTTTGTTATTGTAATCGACCGGGTACGATCTCATTAGTCATTGATGGCTAGCTGCTGTTATTTTTTTTGCCCTCGTTATTCCACAGTTAGTTAGTGGTTAGCTATGAAAGCATTTGTTTCGGACAGTAAAAATATTTTTTGTTTGAGTGCGATCGTCCGGATCGCACTCGCGCGTAAAAAAAGGAAAACTAAAATACTTCATTAGCTAATGACTAATAACTAATGACTAAGGCAATTGCTGCTTAAGCGCTGCCAGAGATGCCCAGCGACTGTCAGATAATGTTTTTGAGCTTTCTGTCTCTGCATCATCATTTAAATCTATTCCCGGACATTCAGTATCGCATAGCTGTTTGTGCGGCAGTTCCAAACACATTTGCTGGTACACCCAGTCACTCGGAGAGAAATCGCCTGTGGGCGACAAATTTTCCACCAAATCTTCTAAATCAACTTCAAATTCTCCTGAACTTAAATCTTGCCGTTCAAGTTTTTCTTCCAGCCAAATTATTTCTGCTGATTGGAGTTTCAAACGATGATTGTATTGTTTCAAGCATCTGTGGCAGGTTAAGGTAACAATTGTTTCTGCTTTTGCCTTCACTTCCAGATAATTACCTTGGTGAGTAACTTGCAACCGTCCCCGCACGGGAGTGAGAGTTTCTAAATCAGGAATAAATTCTTCAAAATCAATAACCTCTTTCCGCTCGGATTTTGTGAGTAGATGAGGGATATAAATTGTCTCCATAATCATTTTTCGCCGTTTTATGCTTTTGATCTTAAAGCAATAGTCAAAAGTCAAAAGGAATAGCTGATTTTTGGCTTTTTCCTTTTTCCTTTTTTACCGTCAGCCCCGACGCACTACCAAACGCCGAGTCGATTTTAGATTTTAGATTTGACTTGCAGCATTGAATCTAGAAGCTTGAACAAAAGTCTAAAATTTTAGGATCTCCACGACTTAAATCTGGGACATTTTTGGGCCCGATCAGCGCCGACGGACTACCAAACGCCGATCGGGTTCATGTCCTTGACTGTAAGTTTCTAGATCCTCACATTCGCTCAAAAAGCCGTGGACTTGACGGCGTTCTGCCGAAGACAAAGATTTTAGTTCAATTTCCGATCCTGTCGATCGCGCTTGATCTGCTGCATACTCAGCCATCGAGCGCAATTCCTCTTGGCGGCGGCTGCGATAGCCATCGAGTTCAACTGTATAAGGCATGGACTCATCTGACTCGTTACCTATGTTGGCCACCGCGTTGCACAGGTACTGAATCGCATCTAGTACATCACCGTCAGATCCGACTAATATGGCAACTTGTTCTGGAGTCAGATTGCTTTGATCTATTGTCATCCAATAGCAATCTTTTTGTTGTTCGCATACCACTTTTGAGGGAATTTCGGACAGTTTTAGGAGTTCTTCTAACCATTGCTGTCCGCGCTGCATTTGAGATTCTTTCATTGTTAAAGTCAAGCCTTTTTCTTAGAACGCTTGGGTTCAAAGGGAAGTGCATCTAATCCCTGTTCTTTTTGGGTTTTCGCCTCTGCTTCCTGCACAATTTTTTGCAGATTTTCCGGCAGCGGTTCTCTGGACAAAATAAACGATTGAACTGTTTGGAAGATGTTAGCAATCAGCATATACATCAATACACCAGCCGGCAGCGGGAAGAACAAAAACATCCCCGAAAATATGACTGGCGTCAGTTTGTTTACTGTAGCCTGTTGGGGGTTGTCGTTTGGCCCTTGTGCTTGTCCCGAAAGGGTTTGGTTGATGTACAAACTGATGCCGAAGCCCAGGATCATCACCAAAATATCCCAGTGGAGCGTACCATCTGAGTCGATCGCGCCAACGCGGCCTAGAGCTTCAATAAACAAGAATCCTTTGTTTGCTGCCAATCCGGGGATCGTGCCTTGAACAGTGGCTTCACCGGGCGCTAAACCCACGAGCTTGCCCTGTTCGTCTACCTTGACGAATTCTTCGCCTTTGATAACTTTCCAACGGGGTTCAAAGTCTATTTCGCTTTTATTTTCTGTCGCTATGGCTTCCAGAGCTTTGCCCTGTGGGGTTTGAAAATTAATTTTGGTTGTATCGCCTACTGCGAGTTTTTCGCCGCCTGGAATCACGCCCACAATTGGAGCATGAAAAGTACCTGTGAAGTAAATATTTTGGGGCGGCGTAGCAAAAGCTTGCGGTTGAACTGTTTCGATTTGTTCTTTTGGCACAACTTGAACGTTGACGCTGTAATTTATGTCAGAAAACGGCGAACCCCTGAGCGTTGCAAACAGTGCAAACAGCACTGGCATTTGCAGCACCAACGGAAAACATCCTGCTAGAGGATTGCCAAATTCTTTGTATACCTTGCTCATTTCCTCCTGCTGTTTGGCAGGATTGTCTTTATAGAGTTTTTGAATTTGATCGACTCGCTCTTTCATCAACGGCTGCGCTACTTTCATGCGTCGCATATTGCGAAGAGAGCCTGCGTTGAGAGGATAAAGAGCAAAGCGAATCACCAGCGTCAGAGCTACGATCGCTAAACCGTAGCTTGGCACGATCCCGTAGAAAAAATCCAGGATCGGCAGCATGAGGTTGTTGGAGAGAAACGAGATACCAAAATCCATTCGCTTGTTCGTTAATTTAGCTGCTCTTTGTTTGCTGTTGAGAACTATTTGCACCCACTGAATGCGGGCTGCCTCAACTTTTCGGCTTTTGTCTCTATCTTAGGACATTGCCTGTCGATCGACCGCCGCGCCTGCGGGTTTTTGCAATGAATTGACCAATATTCGCACTGATTTCGCATAAAAAGCGGACACAAGCGCCCGACTTCTGTCGTCAGCCGCCCCAAATTTTAGACTTTTGTTCGAGATTCCAGATTCATCCTTCCTCGTCAATTCTTCAATTCTTCAATCGACTGATTTGAGCTTCAAATCCGGGTGAAAGCGTTGCGGTTATTTAGCTTTGAGCTGCGTTGGCTTTTTGAGCTGCAGCAGGCAGTTTTTCGTTAATGTAGTCATACATGGCTCGGAACTTCGGAATCGAGCGCAATTCTAAGCGGCTGCCATTTTTCATTGTCAGCACCATGTCTCCGTAACTCCCGAAACCGCGAGGTACGGTGACGATTTTGACTATATCTGAGTAGATAACGTCTGTGCGCTCGCGTCCCATCCAACCGCTAGTTACGGAGACGCGGCGACTGGTGATCCGGTAGCGCAGCCACAGAGCCCGAACAATTGCTCCTACTGCCAGGGGGATTCCCACGACAGTCAGTCCTAGGAGCAAGTTGATAATCAAGTCTGCAGGCGCGGGGCCGCCTTCATAATATACTTCCTCTCGAATTCCCATCTAGTACCTCGGCTTCTACCAACAACTGCTCTAATTCTTGCAGAATTTCTGCATAATTGCACTCTTGTGCGATCGGACGCACGACAATTACTAAATCCCACCCGAATTTTAATCTGGGCAATAGCTCTCGCAAAGCTGCCCGAATCTGGCGCTTAATCCGGTTGCGGACTACAGCGCGCTTGCTCACCTTGAGGCTGATAGAAATGCCTGTACGAGTGGGCGGCACCGATTTCTCGGCTGTCGGCTTGCTCAATTCGACGCTTTTGGGTTTGTGCAGAGCTCTCAAGCTCAAATGAGCGGAGTTGCGGCGCATTCCCTTGCGGTAGACGGCGCTGAAGTCTTTTCGGTGCTTGAGTCGGTTTGTAGGAGGCAACATGGTATAGGGCGATCGTTGAGGCTTCTCAACCAAGGCTGCGGTGCTAGACTGCGAGGCGGTGGCGACCTTTGCTGCGGCGGGCTTTGATTACCAATCGACCGTTTACGGTACGCATTCTGGCGCGAAAACCGGATGTTCTTTTTCTTTTGCGGCTGGTTCCGTGCAGGGTTTGCTGTGTCATTTAGATTTCTCCAGGCTTGTTACTTTACTTTAGATTAATATTCACAATCTGCTAGTTTACCATAAAGTGGTTTTCTTGGCAATAAAATTTTTAATAATTGTGATATTATGATGAGTTGAGGTGGAGGAAACAGTTAAGTGACTTTGCCTAAAAAAGTTCGATCGCCCGCAAGCGCAAAAGAGGGAAAAGAAGACAACAGCACGACAGGGATGGCACGGATACAGGGATGATATGGCAAGGGCGATCGCCCTTAACGGCAAATAATTAAATTCCTAGTTAATGTGCACTCTGCGCGATCGTCAGCGTGAGTCCGGTAGTGTCATGGAATACGTCCAGTTCCTCCCGAAGCCCACCGCAAAATCGATCCTATCGCCCTCAAGTACCGCCAGATTCCGATGGTATCGCACAGCAATATCATCGCCAAAGCCCTCAAAATTGTAAGGGCGATCGTCGTAATACAGAGTAAAATATAAGCAAAGACTTCCAACCTGATAATGAATTTCCTGCAATGCCAGCAAAAGATAAGTTTCATGAGATTGTTATAAATGCTCTTCAGCAACAGGGGTGGACAATTACTCACGATCCGTATCATATTGATTTAGGATTTGTTGATTTTTATATCGATTTAGGTGCAGAACGGCTAATTGGAGCGACGAGAGATGGTGAGAAAATTGCGGTTGAAATCAAGACTTTCTTGGGAGCCTCAACTATTTCGGATTTTCATACTGCGATCGGACAATTTATTAATTATCGCATTGCTCTGGAGGAAGAGGATGCAGACAGGTTATTGTACTTGGCAGTTCCATTAGATATTTACAAGCGGTTCTTCAAGTATACCTTCATTCAAACCGTAATTCGTCGCAACCAAATTCCGTTATTAGTTTATGACATAGAAAAACAGGAGGTGGCTCAATGGATAAGTTAAGTTGGTATCGTCAATTAATTCAGGAATCACTATCAGAAAGAGCTAAGTTACGTTCTCCCAGCGATCCGGTTAAAAGTCAAACAATTTTCGATCGCGAGGAAGATCGCTATCAACTCGTACATTTAGGTTGGAAGAACAGCAGCACCCGAATCTATGGCTGCGTGCTGCATATCGATATTATAGATGGGAAAATTTGGGTGCAACATGATGGAACCGAAGACGCAATTGCGGATTGGTTAGTAGCAAAGGGAGTGCCGAAGCAAGACATTGTGCTGGCATATCATGCGCCTCACGTGCGGCAGTATACAGAGTTTGCTTTGGGGTGATATATCTGTGGGCGATCGATGGGGTGAAAAGCTAAGATAAAGAAGTCAAGCGGAAGAAGACTGGAACACGGAAGATAAATGACTGAATCAGCAAAGCAGCAAAGTAACCCTTTTTCTACAGGGGGTGGTGGACAAAATTTTGAAACGCGGGTTCAAGCAGCCTTCACTGTTCTTATGTTGTCAGGTAGGCTTGGGCCCTGCTTACCCCCTTTCCCAATCACTAAGATCAAACTACAAGGGCGTTACGCTGGCTTTAACACCGATGATTTCATTGTATTCTCCAAACAGCCAGAAACAGAGAAAAGAGCAAAGCTGCTGGCTCAAATAAAACATGACATTAGCATCACGGCAGGAGATGCAACTTTCGCTGAAGTAATTCAAAGTACCTGGAATGATTTCAGTGACGAAAGTTTTGACTCTAGCACCGATGCCATTGCTCTTATTACAGGTCCTTTGAGTGCAACTGACATAAACGATGTGCGACCTATTTTGGAATGGGCAAGACATTCCGAGGATGAGAAAGAATTTTTCACCAAAATCAATACTCCTAATTTTAGTAGCGATGCAAAAAGAAAAAAGCTAGAAGCATTCAAAACGCATTTGAAGAATGCAAATGGCACAACTGATGTTCCTGACAGGCAAATATGGAAATTCTTAAAAGTTTTTCATATTATTGGCTACGATTTGGATACAGAATCAGGGAGCACATTGTCCTTGCTTCACTCCCTAATAGCCCAGTATTCAAATGAAGCTGCGCCATTCTTATGGACGAGAGTTATTGATGCGGTTCAAACTACTAACCAGAACGCAGGAACACTCACTTTAGAAAGTTTGCCGGAAGACATTCGGACTGCTTTTAGTACCGTTAATTCTTCTAGTTGGTCATCGGATGTCAGTAAGCTAAAAGAACATGGGAATTACATTTTAAGTGGCATAAGAACTACTATTGGTGGAATTCACATTAAGCAGTCAGACGCATTTGCTCAATTACTCAGCTTAACTGAAACCTCCAATTTCCTTTTTGTGTCTGGCGAACGCGGGGCAGGAAAGTCTAGCCTAATACGAGAATTTTCAGACTATATAGGCAAACGTGCTCCTATCTTCTGTTTACGCACAGAGGATTTAGATCGAACCCACCTCGATAACGTGTTTTCAGCAATGGGCTTAAGAGGTTCGCTTCGCGATTTAGAAGCAGGTTTCGCTTTGATGCCAAAAAAATACTTGGTTATCGAATCGTTAGAAAAGCTTCTTGAGTTAGAAAAAACCACAGCATTCACAGATTTACTTCATTTATTGAAAAACCAACAAGGTTGGACTGTGATTGCTACTGGTCGTGACTATGCATATCAACTAATAGCTTTTAATCATCTTCAGCCTCTTGGAATTAACTTTACGACGCTTACATTGAGTGGCTTCAGTAATGACCAAGTTGAAAATTTATGCGAACAACTTCAACCTTTACAAAAACTTTCTGATAATCCAACTTTGAAGCTGTTGCTGAAATCTCCATTTTTTGCGGATTTAGCATATAGAGTTCTTCAAACTGGAACAGAGTTTACGCCTGAAGATGGTGAAAAGGAGTTTCGCAACGCAGTCTGGCGAGATGTGATTGCAAAAGAACAAGTCCGAGCAAACGGGATGCCACCTAAGCGGAAGCAAGCGTTTATCGACATTGCAGTCAGTCGGGCTAAGCAAATGGTTTATGGAGTTCCAGAGAATCAGTTTGATGGCGATGTTGTACTCAAGCTAGAAGAGGATAATTTAGTTCGTCGCGATTCCAAGAATAGTCTCGTTAGCCCAGCACACGACGTTCTAGAGGATTGGGCACTCGATCGATACATTGAGGATGCTTATCGGAAATACTCCAACAACACACAGAGTTTTCTTGATGCAATAGGTCATGAACCTGCAATGAACCGTGCGTTTCGCTTGTGGCTGCACCAAAAATTGAGGTACGGCGAGAACGTTGATAACTTTGTGCGCTCTGTTGTTAGTAGTCAAGATATCCAGAGATACTGGCAAGATGAAACTATCGCTGCGGTACTTCAAGGTGATAACCCAGATGATTTTCTCAGGCTGTTAAAGGAGCAACTTTTTTTAGAGAATGGGGAACTTTTTAAACGTTTCTGCTTCATTCTCCGAATCGCCTGTCAAACGCCGGATCAAACATTAACTTCCCAAATAAAAGAAAATGATGAAAAGGCTTTAGTTGATGCTTTGCTTCTTAAGCCATATGGTCAAGGCTGGAAAGCCATGATTTGCTTTCTGTTTGAAAAAAGAGATTCTTTGTTAGAGGGTTTAACCCCACATATAACAGCAGTCTTGAATGATTGGTCTTCTCTACTGAACCTAAGTGAGGATTTACCAGTACCAGCCCGTGAAGCAGGATTATTAGCCCTTCACCTATTAGCTCCTCTTAAAGAATCGTATAGAGATGATGGTGATAGGAAAAAACTACTTAGCATCATCATAAAAACCATTCCGGTAATACACAAAGAGTTTTTAGAACTTTTAGAAGCTGATGTTTTTGTGGATGAAACTGATGAGCGATCGCGCCGACCGCACTACGTTGAAGATTTTTGTGAAATGGCTTTTCAGGGTATTGAAGCGGCTTTCTTTTGCAAATACGATCCAGACACACTAATCAAGCTGGCGCACTCTGAATGGTTAATTAAAAAGTCTGGGGAAGGTAACACATACCAGTACAGAGAAACTATAGGTGTAAATCATTACTTTCGCCTCCGCCAACATCGGTATGAGTTTTCCCCTGCCAGTGGCGCTAAAGGTCCATTTCAACACCTTTTACGTTTCCACTCAAGAAAGGGCTTAGACTTTATTTTAGAATTACTTAACATTGCAGCAGAAGAATATGCCTACTCTGACTTAGATGCACCAAATCGCCACTCACCGACACAACGAGACTGGTCAGAACTGGTGTTTGAACCATTGACTATCCAGTTAAATGATGGGACAAAAATTCAGCAGCATTACTCTGGTCGTTTGTGGGCTGCATATCGTGGACATTCTGTAGTTCCTTACCTGTTGCAGTCCGCTCTCATGGCGCTTGAGAACTGGCTAGTTGTATACATAGAGTATTTTGAATCAGACCAGTTAGAGTGGCTATTTGACTATATTTTGCAAAAGAGCAACTCTGTCATGCCTACAGCGGTTTTGGCTTCTGTAGCAACGGGTTTTCCTGAAAAAGTTGGCAAATCTGCGCTGCCACTTTTACGAACTCCCGAACTATATCATATGGATCGGAGTCGGATTGTTCGTGAGCAAGTCGGCAACGAAATTGATTGGCATCGTTCTGGCTTTCAAAGAGATGCGCTATCTCAACTTTACTCGGAAGAGAGACGTACTGCTGCACTGCGTCCGTGGCGAAGGGAGGATTTAGAAACACTTGTTGTACGCCTTCAGTGTTCAGAATGGAGAGATGAAGCGCTTGCTGCTATTGATGTGCTCCGTGCATCTGAACCTCTGGATGAGACGATGCGGTTCCTGTTGCATAGGATTGACAGTCGTGGCTGGAAACCTATCGAAGATAAAGAAAACAATAGAATTATTTTCGAGCCTGAAGGCTTAGAACCTGACTTAAAGGATATTCAGCAGAAAATTCAAAAAATAATGCAAGTGCAAAATCGCTTCTGTACGCTATATTTATGGGCAAAAAGAATTTTTGAATACGAGTCTCTAGAGAATGAATATTACGCGACATGGCGTGAAGCTATTGCTGACGCGAAAGATATTTTTGAAAAAATCCAGGCTGGTACGGTAAATAATATAGCTATGCACTTTAGTGGCATTGTAACGGCAGCAGCAGTTTTTGTACGAGACAATTCAAGTGAATTAAATGAAGAGAATTTATTGTGGTGTGCTGAATTAATTATTCAAACAGTTACAGCAAATGCAGATGCAGACGATTCAACTGCATTTGCAGATGCAACAGATTATGATGGTGCAGCGGCTGCGGCATCTGTCCTTCCAATTTTATTTGACTTTGCTTTTAAAGAGAATGAGAAACTGATTGTTAAAAAGTTGCTCGCTATTGCATTAACACATATTAACGATAATGTTCGGCAAAGAGCAGCGGAGGGTATTAGAAATCATCTCTGGCAAAGAGATCCTGAATTTGCTCAAAAATGTATTATGGGATCGCTTGAGTATGCTCACTTTAAGCTGGATCAGGATAATCAGTCTTTAAGGATGTATTATCTAGAGGATGATGCCAAAGAGGTTGAAGTCGCTAAGTTACAAGCAAAAAAAGATGAATTTCGCGATCTATTTGTACGAGGCGAGCTTTTGACTGAAATTGAGCAAATTACTCTTCAATCGCACAGTTCATGGGATATTTTAAGCCCTTGCCTGATGATTCTAGATGGCTCAAGAGAACCCAGCCTTATCAAATTGTTGTCGAAAATGCTAACTCTTTTCTTTGAAGCTGAACAAGAAGAGAGAAATAATCAATCTGATAGAGATGATAGAGCGAGAGTAGATAATGAAGTTGAATCAAAGTTTAATAAGCGTTTTTCTCAATATTTGTTCTGCTTACATGACTCTAAATTTGAAGACTATATTGAGCAGTTACGAATAGGTTGTAAAATAGCACCCAGTTTTGTGTATTATCTTGTCTTATGTGTTGCTGTAGAGGCTGAAAGAAAAGGTGAGAAGGAAGTTTACTGGCAACTATGGAAAGAATTATCGCGGGAGGTACAAAAGATAGCTATTGAGGTTGCTGCCAAAGACTCTGAGTACAGGGGCTTAATTCGCGGAATGTTAAAAGCTGATATAGATTGGCAGAAAATTGATTATGAAACTCAAGATATTGCGCTGGGAAAAGACTTGCTACTGGAGTTTGTCACGAATGCTGGAAAGAATCCAGACGTGTTTGAAGCGTTAGCCTCACTCATGTATCATTTCCCCTCAATTTTCTTTGAATCAGGAGTACACATCCTCTCGAAACATCAAAAGGATGAGGGCGGAACTCGTTTGCTCTCAGGGGTAAATACTGCATTCTACTTAGAGAGAGCAATTCAGGGTTTTTTACAGGTCGATCGAACTGGGCCTTTACCAAGAAGTATGCATGAATCTTGTTTTGTGTTGCTTAATGCAATCGTCGAGACTGCTTCATCAAGGGCGTATTATCTTCGAGAACATCTAATTCGCTCTCGCAAGATTTTGTGAAAAAAGTCACGAAGCTCTAATGAGCCCCTCCAGCACCAGCACCAGGTTTCACCTTTTTAAAACCCAAAATCGCAATCCTGCTTAACAACAAAGCAATTCCCACAAAGTAAAAACAATCGTTAAAAGCCATTACATAAGCTTCGCGGCGGACAATACTATCAATTGCTTTAATTGCCTGCTCTTT
The DNA here is from genome assembly GCF_015207455.1 of Microcoleus sp. LEGE 07076. Taxonomy (GTDB): domain Bacteria; phylum Cyanobacteriota; class Cyanobacteriia; order Cyanobacteriales; family Microcoleaceae; genus Microcoleus. The sequence continues at coordinate 4,582 of NZ_JADEWV010000087.1, read as the reverse complement.
TGCCACGCTCAAATCTGAGCCGCGTACAAAAAACTGAGTCATGCGATCGATTCTTTCCTGCGTTGCGGGGTTGTATAATGAAACAGATTCCCCCAACCGATTCGAGTGGAATTGCTCTCGCTGCGTTACCAAAGCTGCAATTCCGATCGAACCTCCCATATTTCCCATCATCTTGCAGCGCCCGAAATATAATCATTGAATTCAAGTCCCACGCCCAAGCACAGGACATGGAAAAGAATGTAAACAGAGCGGCATTTACCAAAATGTATCGGCGAAATGAAAACACCTGCGCCAGCCAACCTGTCATCGGAATTACCACAATCTCGGCAACTAAATAAGCGGTGGAAATCCAAGAACCTTCTTCTAAAGTTGCGCCCAAAGCTGCTTGAATTTCTTTGAGATAAGCGTTGGTAATTTGAATATCCAAAACCGCCATAAAACCGCCGAGAATGGTTCCCATGACGCCGCTCCAGGTTTTCAATGGAACTCGATCGCTCTGCTGCTATTGCATTACATTCATGCTAGCCATTGGTGCAACCTCGGGTTTTAGATTTTTTCACCGCTGATGCAGGCAGATTAACGCTGATGAACGCAGATGTTTGTAGTTCATTCCTGGACGCACTTCGATTGATAGTTGTTATTAGTTATTAGTTATTGGTTATTGGTAGCTTTTCACCAATAACTAATTACTGATGACTAATGACTATTTCAGTTCAACATTTACCGTAGCAGACATCCCCGGTGCGATCCGAGTTTCGTAGCCTTTAACGCTTTCGGCATCAAACAAAACTTTCACCGGAATCCGCTGCACAACTTTGGTGAAGTTTCCCGTCGCATTGTCGGGAGGCAATAAGGAGAATTGAGCGCCAGAAGCTGGGGAAAAACTATCGAGATGACCTTCAAATTTGCGGCCACCAAAAGCATCTAATTTAATTTCTACTTTTTGGCCGGGTTTCATGTTTGCTAGTTGCGTTTCTTTGAAGTTGGCAATTACCCACAAATCGTTGCTGACGATCGCCATTAACGGAGTTCCCGGCTGCACCCGCTGCCCGACTTCAACCGATTTGCGGCCGATTTGTCCGGCGGCTGGTGCGGTGATATTCGTGTAGGAAAGTTGCAGTTGAGCGTCTTTAACCGCAGCTTCCGATTGGGCGATCGCAGCCTTAGCAGCATCATACTGCGATCTGCTGACTTTAGTTTGCTCGCCCGTAGCTTGAGCTTGTTGCAATCCGCCCTGGGATGCAGCGAGTTTCGCTTCGGCGGTACTGATACCTTCTTGGGCTACGGCGACTTTAGCTTGAGCGCTGGCGACACCGACTTTGGCTTGCGCGACTTGAGCTTCAGCTTGTTTTACCCCTTCTCTAGCTTGGGCTACTCCTGCTTTTGCTTCGGTTACGCCTTCCTTGGCTTGGGCTAAGCGCGCTCTAGCTTGGGCAATTCCTTGTTGGGCTGCGGTGGTTTGGCCTGCTGCTACTTCGTAGGCGGCTTTGGCTGCGTCTAGTTGCTGGCTGGCGATCGCACCTTCTTCTTGCAAGCTTTCGTAACGTTTGTAATCAGCTTGCGCTTTCACTAGCTGAGCTTGCGCTTGCACTAACTGAGCTTGCGCCGCTGCAATTCCAGCTTCAGCTTCCGCCACTTTGGCTTGTGCTTGGGGAATTCCGGCTTCGGCTTGGGTGACTTTGGCAATTGCTGCGGGTACGCCGGCTTCGGCTTGGGCGACTGCAGCTTCGGCGGCGGGTACGCCTTGTTGGGCTTCTTTAATGGCTGCTTGGGCGGTGGAAATGCCAGCATTGGCGGTACTGATATCTCCTTGGGCTTGGGCTGTTTTGCCTTGGCTGGTTTGAGAGGCGAGGGCAATATTGGCGATTGCTGCTTCGGCTTGGCGGCGGGCGTTTTCTAAGGCTGCTTGGGATTGTTGCAGTTTGACTTGGTAGTCGCGGGGGTCGAGTTTAATCAGCGGTTGTCCGGGTTTGACTTGTTGGTTGTCTTGCACTAAGACTTCGCCGACTGTACCGTTGATGCGGCTGCTGACTTGGTGGATGTGTCCGGCAACTGTGGCATTTTCGGTTTCTTCGTGGATGGAGCTATATTGCCAGTAATTGTAGCCGAAGTGGCCTGCTGCGATCGCCCCGATGCCCAATACAGCGAAAATCAGTGGTTTCTTGGACTTTTTCTTGGGTGTTTCCGACGGTGGTACGGGTGCTTGGATTTCTGTTTCTCCACCAGTTTTGATCTCGGCGGGGGCGCTGACTTCTGTTTCTGGGACTGGGGCGACAGGTGTTGTTTTGACTTCTGTGTCGCCGATCGTCTTTTCTAATACAGCGACTCCTTTGCCGTTGCCGTTAAATTCTGCTGAGTTGATTTCGTTTGTGCCTTTCACGGTATTTGACTCCTGATACTTTAGTAAGATGTCGTTTGTTTAGAGTACGTAGTTTTTATTTAGTAAGACGGCTTTTTTTAAGGGTGCGTAGTATTTTGCTATTATTTATAATGTAGTTGAGGTAAATGCTGCTGCGCTTCAGTCGAAAGAGCGATTTGTCGGTTTAGGAAAGATTGAGAATTGCTCGATCGATCATTTGGGAAAAGAGTTGTCGCTCGGCTGGTGAAAAGCCCTCGACAGCTAGGTCTCGCATTCGAGCTACCAGCGGGGGCAGTACGTCTTGCAGTTCTGTACCAGCGTCTGTCAGCCAAATGCGCCAGATGCGGCGATCGCGCGTGTCTCTCTCCCGGCGGACTAGGCCTCTTTCTTCCATGCGATCAATCACTCCTGTCAGCGTCCCGCCTACCTGTTGCAGTTTGTCGCCAATGCTGGAAGTTGGCAAACCGTCTTCTTGCCACAAGCAGCACAGTACCAGCCAGTGAAAAGCGGTCAACCCAAAGGGTTCGAGTACCTCTTGCAGCCTGCGAGTCCCTAGCTGCCCCAGCAGTTTGATCCGGTAGCCGAGGCTGTAAGGGGCGAGAACCTCGTGCCACTGAGCTAGATTTGTGCGATCGACAGTGGATGTATGAACCATCTGTTTATTACTTAGTGTTCGTACTATTAGTGTAAGATATTTTTTGAGAGATGTCAAGCAAGTGCAAGCAGATTTTTTTGAGGGCGACAGCTATGCTAAAACCGGGACTCAAGTCCCCTGCCGATTCCCGGCGCACTCTGGGCCTGCGGCGCTGCAGAGGATGTGCAGCTTTCAAGATGTCCGCACCCTCAACCCCCCAGTGTCGGATCTCCGTCCAGGGAAGAGTGTTTACAATTCTTAATTGTTCTTAAACTAGAAAGAGTACATCTAGTTTCCGATCGGAATTTATGCTGCTTCCCGCCGACAAACGCACCAAGTTAGACGACACCGACGACAACTTGTTCTACTCCTCTCCTCGGTTTGTGACGCACATAGACGAGGGCTTTATTCAGCAATTAACCGATTTGTATCGGCAACGGCTGAAACCGCATACTCGGATTTTTGATATGATGAGCAGTTGGGTTTCTCACTTGCCCGACGAAATGGAATTTGCTCATGTCGAAGGCCACGGCATGAATCAAGAGGAGTTAGCAAAAAATCCCAGACTGAATCATTATTTCCTGCAGAATTTGAACGCAAATCCTCAATTGCCATTAGCAGATTCAGAATTTGACGCGGTTGTCAACTGCGTTTCTGTACAGTATTTGCAGCACCCGGATGCAATTTTTGCCGAAGTTCACCGAATTTTGAAACCGGGTGGAGTAGCGATTTTTAGCTTTTCCAACCGGATGTTTTATCAAAAAGCAATTGCTGCTTGGCGGGAAGGTTCGGAGGGCGATCGGGTAAAATTGGTCGAGAGTTACTTTGATTCTGTCAAAGGAGCGAATATACCCGGATTTAGTAAGCCGGAAGTAGTTACTAAACAGTCTAACTTGCCGAGTTTTATGCAAATGCTGGGGATGGGAGTTGGCGATCCGTTTTATGCGGTAATTGCCTATCGCCAAAGTTAGGTTTTTTTGAGGTTCGATCTTTCGGAATCCAAGTTTTCCTAAAAATCAAAAGACTTGCATTCGGAACGATCGAACTTGCCCGCAGTTGAATTATACACATTCTGGCTCTTCTAGCCATTCCGCGTCACCGCAAGCAAGCAAAAGATCCTTCAACTTAACAATAGCTTCAGCATCCGGTACATCGGTTGACGCGAGCGATCTTTCAAATTGCCAGCCGAGACAGTGTAGTGGGACAATATTCAGATCCCGTCCAATTGTCTCACCTATGAATAACTGGCCGAAGTTCCTCCCCCATCCTGCATCGTGGGCAAGAGCGTTTGCCTTAAGCAGTGGCTTTTGGCTGATTGTTTCGTTACTGCCGGTAGCTTATTACTATTCTTCCTACGGATTGAGAGCAGCGTACAGGCTCACCTACAACAACTCTGGCGAAGGTGCGATCGCATTTGCTTGGGCGTGCCAGATACCGCTATTTGCCTTCTACCATTGGGGGTTAACTAGGGTTTGCTGAATAATCGATCGCAAACTAAGAACAGGAGTGATCGATATATTCAAGCAGAGTTATATATAAGTTTTTTCGGTATCAAGTCCCCCCAATTATAATTGGGGATTATCTTCAAC
>NZ_JADEWV010000410.1 GCF_015207455.1 Microcoleus sp. LEGE 07076 | reverse complement strand
ATATTCCCTCTTCCCTCTTCCCTCTTCCTTCTTCCTTCTTCCTTCAGAAGCCTTCTACCTTCAGAAGACGCTCAACGTCTATAATCAGCAAGTTAAATATTTACGGCAAGACCTATGGAAGCAGCACATAAAGATTTGTTACAACAAATAGCGCGATTGTCGGAAACTTATGGTAATTTAGCCGATCGCCTGTCAAGAGCAGCCAAACAACTGCAAGACTCGGGTCTTCCTCCCTCAGACAGCTTACTGCAAGAAATTAGCGTCTACAGCCAAAACTTTGCAGAAGTCCAAAAACAAGCTCTCGAACTCAATAAATCGGCCCTGGCACCCGGGGAAATTACTTCGCTCAAAGACATTCAAAACTTAGTCGAGACAGTCACAGCTTCTGAAGGTAAAGCAGAAATTCGCGATGCAGCATTGAAAACGCTCGATCGAGTATTGGCGATCGCCCACCGCGAACAAAGCGACTTCGCGCCCTTACAATCAGTTCATGGCAGAGCTCGGGAACTGCAACGCGCCATTTCCGAATCAACCCCAACTCAACCGCATTCCGACGCAGAATCCTTAGTCAGCGGCAAACACCCAGTTGCAGCAGTCCTCGCCCTAGTGGAACAGCAAGACAAACTTGACGACCAAGAGTGGGTAATCCTCGAAGAAACAGTCAGCGCCGCTTTTGGCAAACAAATAGCCGTCGCCATTTCCAGAGGCAAATTAACCGTTGCCCAAATGGTAAAAGCAGCACCTGCTAAAGTCGAACCCGCATTTAAAGCAGCGCCTGAACCACAAATTAGCGCCCAAGCTTTGCCGGAAGTGATTATCATCCCGTCGGGAAATGCCGCACCGAAACAAGTTGCAGTTGCACCAAAAATCGAGATTTTGGAATCCCCCGCACCTTCGGCCCCGATGCACGAAGTCATTATCGTTCCTAGCGTGGAAGTACCTAAATCTCTTCCAAAAACAGGCTCTGGGAATATTGTGTTTGGGATACCTCGCGAGATTCAACAAGCTCCTGTAGAGGGCGGTTTGGGATTGAAAGTTTTGGCGCACATTCAAGGAATTGGCGATCGAACTTTCGGCGCTGAAGAATACGCCGGAACTAAAGCTCAAGGCCGTCGCGTCGAAGGATTTCAAATTAATATCGAGCCGCCAATTCCCGGCTTAACAGTCGAGTACATGGCTCACGTCGAAGGTGTTGGCGATACTCCTTGGATTGACGAGGGAGAATTGGTAGGTTTTCGAGGTCAAGCAAAACGAATTGAAGGATTTGCGGTGCGTTTGAGCGGAGCGCAAGCTGATAACTATGACGTATTTTATAGCGCTCACATTCAGAATATCGGCGACACCGATGTGTCCTCCAACGGCGATTACTGCGGCACTCGCGGCAAAGCTTTGAGAATAGAGGGCATCAAAGTGTGGATCGCGCCGTCTGCGAGTTCTCAAATTGCGGCGGCTGTGGGTTTAAAAGTTTTGGCGCATATTCAAGGAATTGGCGATCGAACTTTTGGCGATCGAGAATACGCCGGTACGAAAGCTCAAGGCCGTCGCGTCGAAGGATTTCAAATTAAAATAGAGCCTCCCGTACCCGGTTTAAATTTGCAGTACATGGCTCACGTGGAAGGAGTTGGCGATACTGCTTGGATCGGTGAAGGGGAACTCGCCGGTTTCCGGGGCCAAGCTAAGCGGATTGAGGGATTTGCCGTGCGGCTGATGGGGGGCCAAGCTGATAAATACAATGTATTGTACACGGCTCACATTCAGAATGTGGGCGATACTCCTGTTGCTTCTAACGGTGAATATTGCGGCACTCGCAGCAAAGGTTTGAGGGTTGAAGGCATGACTGTTTGGGTTGAGCAGAAAGCGTAAAAACGATCGATGAATGGAAAATTTTAAGTGATATTTTCCATTTATTTTGTAGGGTGCGTCAGCTCGCATTCTGTTCGCCACAAACTCACAATTGTTAAGCTGACGCACCAGCCAAGAAACGGTGCGTCAGAATGATACTTTTAATATTTTCCATTTATTTTGTAGGGTGCGTCAGTTACCATTGTTTTCGCAAAAAACCCACAATCTCAGAACTGACGCACCTGGGAATAAACGGTGCGTCAGAATGATACTTTCGCTGCTGATTGAGATTTTCAAGTCTGACGCACCCTACCGCTGACGCACCTGGGAATAAACGGTGCGTCAGAATGATACTTTCGGTGCTGATTGAGATTTTCAAGTCTGACGCACCCTACCGCAACAATTTCTGTTCGCACCTGGGAATAAACGGTGCGTCAGAATGATACTTTCGGTGCTGATTGAGATTTTCAAGTCTGACGCACCCTACCGCAACAATTTCTGTTCGCACCTGGGAATAAACGGTGCGTCAGAATGATAC
>NZ_JADEWV010000086.1 GCF_015207455.1 Microcoleus sp. LEGE 07076 | reverse complement strand
AGTATGGGTTCAATTATTTCCCATTCTGAATCCGTTAGACTGCTACAATAAGGCATGGCTGCTGCTGGATAATGCTTTTGCGGTCACGTTATCACAACAACGTAAAAGATGTCAAATGGGTTCTATACAAAGATGTCAGAAAAATAATTTTTACCGAATACTTGACATCCCATAATTAAAACGCCATACTCAAAGCACAGCTAAAACAAAATATCGCATTCAAAATTAAGGAATGTTGATTGAGTCGTCTTAGCTACAGCGGTTATAGAACTCAAACGAGTTTCTAGCACCCCGTTGAGCGGAAATTAAATCTAATGTCATTTTAACAAGTTGATGAAAGCTTGACAAAATCGAAACATCATTGAGTTAAATTTCCTTTCAACGGTGTGCTACTAAACTCCTTTGAGTTCTGTAAACCCTGTAGCTAAGACGCTAATCAAATCCTACAAAATCACAGTATTTTGTGGTAACAGATTGTCTTGTGCCGAGATGTTCATTTTTGAGCAAATCCACAGACAACGTTCCATTAATGCTAGATGCGAGATATGTCGAGGCTGTCGAGTCAACCTCTTTGTAGGACACAATCAAATGACGGACAATCATCGAACCTCAAACCAATCGACCGACCAACAGCAAGCTTTAGTTTCCATTTATTGGGATTATCAGAACATCCCAACTATCACAATAGCCAAAGATTTATTGCTCTTTGGTAGTGGATTTGGATATGTAGTCAACCGAAAAGTTTACGACAATTGGAAACAGAGAAATCAGGCAGCACAAGTAACTTTGCGCTCTCAAAATTTTGAATGTTTTCATGTATCTCAAAACATCAAAAATGCTGTAGATTTTCATTTGTCAGCCGACTGCTTTAGCGAGGCTTCAAATAGCCCGTACCGACACACATTTATTATTGTGTCTGGAGACGGCTACGGTGAAGTTTTGATTGACAAGCTGCACGACAAGGGGAAGAAAGTAATAATTCTTGCCCGCAAAGGTAATGATAATCACAATCTCAAAAAGCTTGCAGATCAATTTTACTTGATCGATGAGTTGCCAAAGTCGATCGAGACTTACAAACTAGCAGCATAAATATCCCTGAAATTCACCCCGCCGCAGATAGCAAAAATCCAGTTTATTTGATAAACTAGATGCTCCAAAGCAACCGCTATTTGCGGCTCCTTCATGTCCACATAACAACACCCAACTCCAAAAGCAATAACCATTACCAAACTCCCATGCGACCGACTAATCAAACACAAGAACTAGAAATAACCATTCCCGAATTCAACAATGAAAAACTGCTGCGCCAAGCCCTAACCCACCGTTCCTACGTCAACGAAAACCCCACATTCCGCGAAGAAGACAACGAACGCTTAGAATTTCTCGGCGATGCTTTGCTGACATTTCTCAGCGGCGAATATCTCTATCAGCGCCACCCAGAAATGGGGGAAGACGAAATGACTCGCCGCCGTTCTGCATTGGTAGATGAAAAACAATTAGCCAGATTTGCTACGGAAATTGCTTTAGACTTAAAAATGCGGCTCGGAAAAGGAGCTTATCGAGAAGGCGGGATTACAAATCCAAATTTGCTCAGCAGCACCTTTGAAGCATTTGTTGGTGCTTACTATCTCGACACGCAAGATATGGACAAAGTTCGCAATTTCGTGCAACAAATGTTTGATTCTGTGCCCGAAAATGTGGTGGAAACTCGATCGACTGTAGACTCGAAAAACCGATTTCAGGAGTGGGTACAAGCCAACGGTGACGCGACTCCGCCCAAATATGCGACAGTCCAAGCCGGAGGCACGCCCCACAAGCCGGAATTTCTCGCTAAAGTTTATGTTGGAGAGAAACTCTATGGAGAAGGTAAAGGTAAAAGTAAAAAAGATGCTGAAAAAAATGCGGCAGAAGATGCGCTAGCTAGACTGAAAAAACGCGGACTAATCTAAACTTTAAAATATCGGTAAAAACTACCAGCTTTTTTGTGCGATGACACAACGATAGCGCGCTTCCGCAACCAGGAGATAAACTCGTCTAATTAAGGACATAAACTACAATAAAATGCTGCTTAAAGCTAATCTTTCTTTCTGAGAGTAGAAGCTTTTTTAGCGATCTGAATTAAACCTTGAGGCGACATATATTTATCCACAGTGATGCGAGAAATGCGGTAGTTGTTTTTGAGTCTGTTTGCTCTGAAGAAATTGTCATTGTACAAAAAACCAGTTAAATGATATTTAGGCAAAATCTTTTCCACTTGTCTGTTTGATGCGCCGTAGGGATAAGCTATGTGAGCACCAATAATCTTATTCTTGTCCAAATCTCCCATACATTTTATCAATTCAGACTTAGATTTAGCAATTTCAAATTCTAATTCTTTTGCGGTAATTTGAGTGAAATTTTTGTGAGCAAAACCGTGAGATTGAACATCATAAAAACCTTTTTTATATCCGTCTCTTAAATCGTTACAAGTAGTGTGGGCTATAAAATATTTGCCCATATCCACACCTAAAAAGTGAGGATTGACAAATAACACAAATTTGCCTTTTTTATTGTGGAGTGCTGAAAGTTTTTCTAAGACGGGAAGTGCATTTACATGAACGCCTTTATACCCGTCATCAAAGGATATCATAATCGGTTTTTGACCCAATCTTTGAGCGGGGATTGGCTGAGACTTTTTGATAAAGTATACGTACAAGTCTTGAGATGATAATAACCAGTAGTTTTCTTTCATTATATATTCTAAAAATACTGAAAAATCTTGTTTGGTGTAGTCTATGGAAAAAGCAAGGCGCTTTGGTGGCAATTGGGCGGGATTGCGAGTGTCTACAATGTCGTGAAAACCGATTAAAGGGATTTTGATGAAATTAGATTCTACTGTCCAGCCAGAAATGCCTATACAGATGCCAAATATCAGGAATAAGTAGAGGGGTTTGGCTTTCTTTAGCAGCCGAAACATAAATTCGGTCGCAAAATTTATGTTTTTTGACAATTGCTGGAACTTCATAATTTATTTAGTAATTTGTGTGCTTTTTGTCTATACTATTAATAGAGGCAAATTCAGCTAATTGGACATTTTTGTGATATTTTTTGGGAATCTAGGTAGAGTGTGCGAGGCAGTGGGTCGATCGCCCAAATTGATTTCCCGATCGCACAATGCGCTAAGATCGTGGCTGGCGCGAGTGTTACCGCCGTCGATAGAGGGTTGCAATCGCAGAAATCCGTTGACGGGTGCGGAAGTGTCGATCGTACTTTTGGGAAATATAGCGAGCAATTCATGTCTACTCAAAACCCTACTACCTTAACTGTTGAAGCAGCACAGCAAATCCTCAAAGATTTTACTTGTCTGGATATGCAATCTGTAGCATCGCCGCTGCAAAAACAGGCGCTGCGTGAAGCGATTTTGCTGGTAGCAAGTTTGTCGGATTACCAAATGCTGGGAGTTTGCGCGGATTCGACGGCTGAGGGTTTTTTAGCTTTAGAAACTTATTTGAAAGCTTTGGGATATCAAGCTGTTTTAGATCCAAATGCTGGTTCTGCATTTACTGGTTCGGTTTATATTAAGTTCAATACTTTGAAGGGTTCCTATTATGTTGACGGTTATACCGGAACTTACCGGGGAGTTTTGGTGTCGTGCCAATTTTCCTCGGAAGATGGAGTTAGCGGGACTTACGGCCATTTACCTCTGGATTTATTTGTTGATTAATTTGTCAGGAGTCAGCAGTCAGTAGTCAGTAGTCAGTAGTCAGTAGTCAGTCGCTCAATTAAATTGAATAAAAAACCGACTGCGGACTAAGCTTTCGGGTGCGTCAGCCGATCGCCCCTCGATTCAGTCGAATCAAACACCGACTGACGCACCTTACTAAGATTCAATACGGTTCAGTTCAGCTCGATCCCCCCTTAGCTTGCCCCCTACTCCCCCTTAAAAAGGGGGGGACAAGAACTTACTGAAAGTCCCCCTTCTTAAGGGGGATGCGAGGGGGATCTCCGAGGAATAAATAGTTTTAACTGAACCTTATTGTACTAAGATTAACCTTTACCAACGATTAATTCTGCCTCTGGTTCAGGTGCTGTTTCTTCGGGTGGTATTCCCAAAATGTCGCTGTACAAATTGACATATTTCTTAGCAGAAATATCCCAGCCAAAATCTTCTTTCATGCCGCGCTGTTGCAGTTCTTTCCACTTATCTTTGTAGCGGAAACTTTCCCATGTTCGGATCATGCAGGTGAACAAGTCGAGGGGTTCGTAGCGATCGAAACAATAACCTGTACCAGTATTGTCGATCGGGTTATTGTGGGAAACTGTATCGACTAAACCGCCCGTGCGGCGCACCATTGGGACGCAGCCGTAGCGGAGGGCGAGCATTTGGCTGATGCCGCAGGGCTCGAAACGGCTGGGCATCAGGAAGGTGTCGCAGCCTGCGTAAACGCGACGGGAGAGGGCTTCGTTGTAGAGCAATTGGGTGGACATCCGACCGGGATAGCGGGCTGTCATTTGCCAGAGTTGGGTTTCGTAGTATCGATCGCCGGTTCCGAGTACAATAAACTGAGCGTCGGTATAGGCCATGAACAGATCGAGCATTTGAATGATCAAATCCAATCCTTTCTGTTCTACCAGCCGCGTCACCATGCCGATTAAAAAGGCACCTTTATTCACTTCCAAACCGACTTCTTCTTGCAAGGCAATCTTGTTTGCTGGGCGCTTTTCTAGCGTATCAACACTGAATTGTTGGTGCAGGTACTTGTCAGTTGCTGGGTTGTAAGATTCTGTATCAATTCCGTTCAAAATGCCAGATACTTTACCGCCGATGTAAGACAGCAAACCTTCCAAAGTTTCCCCGTAAGCTGCGGTTTTGATTTGCTCGGCGTAAGTGGGCGAAACTGTATTTACGCGATCGGCAAACTGCACTGCCGCAGCCATTGTATTGTGACCTTGCATATACCAAGGGCACCAAGTCATCTGCTCCAAACGCCACCGCCACGGCCCTTGATAAGCTAAATTGTGAATAGTAAAAACCGTGCTGATATCGGGGTCTGGGTTCATCCAAACAGGTATCATTCCTGTATGCCAGTCGTGACAGTGAATAATTTGGGGCTTCCAGTAATTCCAGGCAAATTCAGCAGCAGCATTAGCAAAGAAAGTGAATCTCCAATCTTCATCTAAACCGCCGTAAATGCGACGCGGCAAGAAAGATGGATGTTGCAATAAGTATAAAGGTACATCGGTTCCCGACAAAACACTTTCAAAGACGGAGAAGTTTTGAAACATGGCCGCCCCATTCCAAACAGGTTTTTTGGGAACGTCCATTTTATCGGGAACGAAACCGTAGTAGGGCATAAAGATGCGGACATCGTGTCCCATGCGCCGCAGAAATTTAGGCAAAGCACCGACGACATCGCCCATACCGCCCACTTTGGCGAGGGGCGCTGCTTCGGCAGATACAAATAAAATACGCATTATTTTGTTGTGTTCCTTGAGATTGTTAGTCTAGATTAAGTTTAAATGGCGATCGGCACAATATTAACGCGCCGTCCAAAAACAAGTATAAATGTGAGTTGCTGTAACGATCGCAGTTTGATCGAGAATACGATCGCCCGGATGCCATCTGCGTCGCTGTGCGGTGAAAAAAAGAGCGATCCTCTTCGTTAGCGCAGCCCCCGTAGTAGCGGGCTTCGCCAACGCCCGGAGTCACCTCCCACGACAATTTTCACCCTCCAATCAAATTTATCTGTCACTTTCTCAGTCACCGCAAACATCAAAATTTCTATGCAGTTTTCTCACCTTTACACATTAGTAAAACTGCACGCAAAGCCATCAGTAAGTAATTGAGGAAATGGCGATCGCCCTTTGCATCCCGCCTCAAAAAAAGTGCGATCCAATAGCTGCAAGCTTCGCCAACTCCCGACTAATTCGGAGAATCGTCCTCAAAAGTTTCTTCAAATCCCGCTAAAAAGTCATCCAAAGCCACAGAGGCGATCGCCAAATTAATACTATCAGCATCTTCCCCTCCCCACGTATTCACCCCAACCACTTGACCTGCCATATTAATCAACGGCCCGCCGGAATTTCCCGGATTAATCACCGCATCAGTTTGCAACACCGTCATCTCAGCAACACCATCATCATCTTCATCCACTTCCTCATACTCCTCCGGTTCGCGAATTGCACTAATAATACCTTGAGTTACAGTTGCAGCAAACTGTCCCAAAGGATTACCGACCGCAATTACTTGATCGCCCACTTTCACATCAAAACACAACTCTAGTGGAGGATATTCTTGGGGAGATTCCACTTGTTCCCCTGTGTTCGGATCGAAGGTAAAATCGCTAATTAAAAGTAATGCTAAATCTTCTTCGACATTGCCAGTAAACACCACCTCCGCCAATCTCAACTTTCCGTCATTAGTTTCGACTAAAACCTGTTCCACTTCATCTTCTTCATACAAGTAATCTTCCTCCGCAATATCTTCAACAACGTGATAGTTAGTGACAATTATGTCCGGCGATACAAAGAAGCCGCTGCCCGAAGAAATGTCTTGTTTTGTATCCCAATCCATCACGTAAATAGAAACTACGGAGGGCAAGACTTGCTCGACGACATCCGAAACAATTCCGGCTTGAGTTTTAAACTCTTTCAATTGCTGTTGCAAAGCTTTTTGGTCTGCCTGCATTTTGCGATAAAGTTCCTGAACTTTTTTCAATTCAAGCTTTAATTGAGTTGCTCTAGCGCTCATATTTTGCCTTTCCCTGAAATAGGTTGCTGATTTATTTTGAATGTTTGATTGTAGATTTTGGATTGGTATGTTCACAATAATCAGACTGAGACCAAAGAAACCTGGTTTCTCCGAAAATTCCTGGGCTTTACACCCCGGCATCCATCTATAAACCTAGTTTCTCAACAGCAGTCTTAAATTAATCAGATTTTTTTGAAATCACCCGCAATTTTATCTTAACTTCCCCTCAAAAATCTACAAACATACTGCTACTTTACTTGATTTTCCAAAAGCGAACCGCCAGTTATTTTTTTTTCATAAAAGGCGATATTTCGCGTTGAAAAGCATTGACAAATAAATGCAGGCTTGGTTTAGGAACCGCGTTTAACTTCGACAAATATTTCCTCCAGAATTTCACTGGCTCCCTGTTGGCGCAGGCGGTTAGCGAGGTCAATTCCCAGCATTTCAGCATTCTCGGCCGCGCCGGAAACAGTATCTTTGACGAAGCGATTGCCGTCAAGACTCGACACCATTCCGGTTAAGGTTAACTGACCGTTTTCTATTTGGGTATTGACGCCGATGGGTACTTGACAGCCACCTTCTAATTCCCGCAAAAATGCGCGTTCGGCATAGCATCTTTGGGCCGTTTCCGAATGTTCGAGAGCTTTAATAACTGCCATGATTTCTGTGTCTCCGGCGCGGCATTCGATGCCCAAAGCACCTTGTCCGACGGCGTGAAGGGAGATTTCAGCAGGGATAATTTGGTGGATGCGATCGCCCATTCCCAATCTTTCGAGTCCGGCAACTGCTAAAATAATCGCGTCGTAACCGCCATCATCTAATTTAGCGAGTCGAGTATTGAGATTGCCGCGAATATCTTTAAATTCAAAATGAGGGAAATGATGCCGCAGTTGAGCCAACCTCCGCAGCGAAGAAGTGCCGATTACGGAACCTTCGGGGAGGGTGTCTAGTTGCTTGTCTTTGTGCTTGGAGTGCACTACTAGAGCGTCAGCGGGATTTTCCCGTTCGGTGACGCATCCTAAAATTAAACCTTCGGGCAAATTGGTAGGCAAATCTTTGAGGGAATGAACGGCAAAGTCCGTTTCATTGTTAATCATTCCCGTTTCTAATTCTTTGGTAAAAAGTCCTTTGTCGCCGATTTTTGCGAGGGCGACATCAAGAATTTTGTCGCCTTGCGTGGCCATCGTGTGGACTTCAAATGTGTGTTCCGGGAAGTGTTTTTGTAGCTGTTCTTGCACCCAGTGGGTTTGCACGAGAGCGAGTTGGCTTTTGCGGGAACCGATGCGAACGGTTCGGGAGGGGGCGGATGTGGTTGGGGACATAAGATCGATCGGAGGATAGCTTGAAATCAGCCAATATATTCACCTGATCTAGCCTACCGCAGGTGGGGACTTTAATTGCTGGTTGGCACAATTCGGGCGATCAAATAGAAATATCAGATTTTGACCCTAAGCAGCAGCGAGTCTTGATCAAGTTTCCCATGCTGTACGGGGCTTAACTTGTCTGAGTTTGACGGGATTCCGAAGCCCCGTGCAGCCGATGATGTCAGATTTATACCAAATCCGGGTAACATACCCCCTTTACGATCGAACCGCTTTCGAGGCCAAGAGCGCCAAGAGAAGAGGAAACAGAAGAGTCTGAAGATCAAGGGGATGACTAACCCGGATTTGGTATTACCTGGCCTGGCTGCCGATGAATCTGGTTGGCACCAGGAGTTAGTTCAGCAGCCGCGAGAAAGAATTGACTCACAGGTTGCCGGATTTGGGGAGATAAATGTGGCGGTGAGGGGAAAAGGGCGATCGAATAGCTTACCATAAAAAGTTAAATTGTCAAATTACCAAAATCCTAAAAACATGAAAAGTGCTGTTGACGTAGCTCGTTACTTTTTATGCCGTGTCGATAGAGAAGCAGGCGATACTATTTCTGGGCTGAAACTGCAAAAGCTTGTGTATTATGCACAAGCTTGGAGTTTAGTCTTTAGAGACCAGCCGCTATTCGATCGAGATATTGAAGCTTGGGTTTCTGGCCCCATTGTCCGCGATGTTTGGGATGAGTACAAAGCTTACAAATATGGCGATATTCCCGCTCCCAATAATTTTGAAGGAGAATTTGAGGAAGATGAAATCGAGGTACTCGAAGAAGTTTGGAATGCTTATGGAGAATTAAGTGCTAAACATCTTGCAGAATTGACGAAATCAGAGACACCTTGGCTCAACGCCCGCAAAGGATTAGAACCTGCGGAAACATCAACTCAAATCATTTCGCGCGAGGATATGAAATCCTGCTATGCACCTTTGGTGGAGGCGTAACTGGGGAAAAAAAGTCAAATACCAAAGCCATCTCAAAAAAAGCAACAAAGCAGAATTCCAGAGCAAGCAACTCAGTTAAATCGACCAAGCAGTACAGATGACGAGCATCCTAGCTTCAGATTCACTTATGCAGACAAAAATCGTTGGTTTCTATCTGACTGGACATCATCAGAAATCAATGACCTAATTGAAGGACTCAAGAAAATTGAGAAATATACTTGGGGTCAAATCAAAGGTCACGGCTCAAAAAAACGAGGTGAATCAGTGGGAACGGGTTATAAGCTGATTAACATTCATCCGACTTTGCCTGACAATATTCCTGAAGATGAGAGATTATCAGAAATGCGAATTGATGAGAAAAAACGGATATTTGGGTTTCGCGTTCAGTCTGTTTACTACATCATTTGGTTTGACCGCAATCATTCAGTTTGTCCCGAATAAAGTTTATGAGGAATGAAAATATCGATTCCCTAGGATGCGGGAACGCGCGCGCGGACTTGTTCCCTTTCCCCGCAAAATTTAACGTTGTCCTGCTTGAAGTGCAGAATTTGCTATCCGAACAACATCTGACTGCCGTCCATTTTTCTTCGTGACTCGGTACAGCACGCCCAGCCTTTGCCACTCAACAGAAGCAGTGCAGTAAGCACCGCAACTATTGAAATAAATTCCCCTCATTCTGCCCGCTAATTCAATGCTTCTGAAAGTATCCCTCGGCAATTGCGAAGGAGGCGAAAACGGTTCGTTTCTTTTAGCTTCGATTGTGCCGAAAGCACAGGCTCCCCCGCGGCATCCTTTGCCTAAATATATTTCAACAATGTAACCGTGGGAGCCAGCTTGCACATCAAAATCAAGTTGCTCAGTGTCAGGTAAAGGAAGTATATTAGGAACAAAAACAGGCACTCGCGTTTTGCCTTTGATTTGCCGAACAATGTTGCTCGCCGGAAAACGAAGGTTAGCTCTATCTGCACTTGAATTATCAAGAATTGGGGGAAACTTTTCGACAAATTTTTTCCACTGCAAAACTCTATTTTTAGAGACGTTCAAAGTAGGAATTAAAAATCTTTCTACAGCAAGAGAGGGGCGGCCGTCTTTCTGATTGAAGTTGCGGCGAATCACTGTAGTTTGCGGTTTGCTCAACCCGTAAGCTGAGGCGATTTCGCGGGCGAGATTGCAGCTAATTTTGAAGCGTCCCATCTCAATGTTGCCATTTTCGATTTCATAAGACCAATCGTAACCGACAGAAGTGCGATCGCGATCGCACAAAAAATGAGAAATCTCAAACATCTTGGCAATATGAACGTCGTACAACCGCAACTTCTGGCGATCGGCCGATTTTTCAGGTTGGCGATCGGGTACAATAAATTGTAAGGATTGCCAGCCATCTTTAGAAGTATAATTAAACCAGCGAATTTCTGTAATCGACGCTTCTGTGTGGGCTGCAGCTGAGTAGGGTGTCAAAAGTGCGAGCGTCAAAACAGCAACCGCACCAGCAAAAATCGCCCCAAATAGCCATCTTCCCCTCATCCTAATTTCCCTCTAAACAAGCATAAAAAACCATATTACATTCTTGTACGGGTGAGTGTCCGTTAACATTTACCGTACAATAACCGTAAGGTGCGCCCGCGCACCCTACATAATTAGTTACTTCATCCCATCCTGCAAAACTTAACGCTTTCCTGCTAAAATAGCAGAACTTGCTATGAAATTTAAATCCGATTCCCGTCCATTTTTAATTGATACAGTATACATAAATCCCTGCTTTTTCCACTCAATCGATGCTGTACAGTAAGCCCCGCAACCGTTGTGAAAAACTCCTGTAACTCCCCCGGCAAGTTTAACATTTTTTAAAGTCTTAGTTACCCCTTCTAACTTCGTAGAAAATTCACCCCCTTTTTTAGCTCTAACTTCCCCAAAAGTACAAGCTCCCGCACCTCGGCAATCTGCTGTATAATCCATAGAAATAGTATAGCTGTCTGCTTTCGCTTGGGTTTGATAGTAAAGCTTCTGAGAAATAGGCAGCCGACTCGGAATAAAAATTGGCACTTGTGTTTTGCCTTTTAATTTTGCCAAAATCTGACTTACCGGCACAGCAGTACCCGCTACAGCCACAGATTTTGTTTCCGGCAACTGCTGCGACAATTCGCACGCACCAAAAACTCGCGATACAGGTACTAAAGCAGTCAATACAAACGCAGAAGCCGCCAAAACTAATAATTTATTGTTCACTGTTTTTTCCCTCAATGTTAAAAGAGTCCAGTTTTGCGCCCGAGCGCATTCGCATACTATTTACAACGATACTCCAAAATACAAAAATCACAATCTGGATTCAGGAAAAAAGTTAGTTTAATTTTTGTTTACAAAACTCCTAAAATATACACTTATCCCTCAAATAAAGAAGACCACAGATTTAGGAGTCAAAGGTGGAACTGCAAGAGTATTTATGCCAGAAGTGTTGAACGCTTATTGATAGGGTTCTGAAAATAGACATACGAATCCTATAAACTACTAATTTTAGCAATTGAAAACAAGTTCCTTAAACCAGTGAATATAGCTGATTTTCTCACAGACAAAAGCCTGTAACTATCGTAGCTTATCTAACAGTTTATTCCCCATATAATCGGGAGATTCAGCCAACTAAAGCAACAAATAACAAACAAAAAATGCATAAACTTGTATCCTAATGACTTTGGTGTTTTAGTAATTAAACGAGCCAATTTTAAAGGCATCTTTAAGAATTTCCACAGCAATTCAATCTGCCATCGTCTTCGATAATATTCTCCAATTTCTTCATGGGTGTATGCTATTTCTCCTGATTCAGGCAAATTAGTCACAAACCTAAATTCACTCCGTGTTTCTCAATCCGAAAAGGTCACTAATCTTACTTGGAGTTTTCGTTGACCACTCCACCGTTCACAAGTTCCATCCTGGTTAATGTTGATAGTATAATTGTTCTTAATTCGTAGTACAAAATATTGATTTTATTTTTCGAGCAATGCTTGAACGCGTTCAGAACTAGAAAAACCTCTATTCATTACAGCGAATTTATTTTGAGGTGTGGCTGCTATGGTTTCATCGACCTACTGACTGTCATGACCTTTGCCACAATGAATGTGTACTCCATCAATCATTTCCTGTTTATTGTCCGTTCCAGCAAATAATTTTACTTGATGGTATTCCTGTTGCCATAGTAATTTACTTGTTAAGGTAACTATCGTTGAATTTAATGCGAATAAACTCATCCTATTTCGCTCAATTAATTGACGCTTTACATCCGATTGCAATCTTTCAAAAATTTTTACAAAATATCAGTATCTCTATGTTTCCTAGCCTTTGAAAACCTTGATATATCTAGGAAAATACCTCTACCGTTTAAACAGTGCAGGGCGAACGCATAGTATCGAGAATTTGGTCAAAACTCAACCCTAGCCAGCAGGAGACAAATGTGAAGCTATCTAAAACAGGAGCATCATCTTTGGGTAAATGGGGAGATATCGTTTGACAATTTTGGGGAAGTTAGAAAATAGCATTTCAGTTAGTTGTTGATATTTTATGGCTCTATGATTATACATCTAGCTGCAAAATCGGCAATTTTTTTGATCATTCAACACTTCTGAATCTATCCTTTTCTAAGAAGTGGGAAAATCACAGGGGCGCGATTTGGAATTTTATTCATCATGACAACGCTTCTTTGCCTGCGCGTGCATCCTTTCCTTTTTAGGACTACCCGTTTTTCTACAGGTAGTGCCGAGAAACCAGCGTGTCCTTATTTGAAACCCCTGATTAAAATTATGGGGTTACCAAAACCCCACACGCTACCGCCACACCTTCTTCAGTTTGGTTTAATTCCGATTGCTTGGACAACTTATTAAAGTGTTGTTCAACTGCTTTTATTACATAAAAACTGTCAATTGTTGTGTTTTTTATTTCTGATAGTTTAAGCCACTTCCTAAGTCTTGGAGGGTTTCAAAATTCCATCCGTTGGCTGCACTAAACGCCTCTAATACTTGCACTTGGCGCACTAAATCTTCTTTCTGGTCGCGACTAGAAACTCTGGCGCAGTTGACAGTGATGCGATCGCCAGAGCTGATTCAACTCTCCGGGCGTAATGTGTTTGATATCGGTTAAGAAAAATTTCCTTTGACCCAAAGGTGAACGCTGGCGATCGAATTTTTGCTGAATCTGCCCGCATCCTGAAACTTATGACTCAGATGCCTAGTTCTTTGGCAGCGTCTCCGATACAGATTGTCATCGAATTTCGCTGATGCTAGTTTCTGCAGCAGACTGCGCTCCCTGATCCGATCGTTCCACAAGAAATGACCAGGGGCGATCGGTACTTGACGCTACAATTCTCGACTCGACAGCCGCTCGAACTCCTCAATTTTGTGTGAGGATCTAAAATTCCCCTAAAGTTCCACCCCCTTTGGCAAAACCCTTCCTAAGATAGAAGTTAGGGGCGATCGGTCTAACAACCGATTCAGGGGCCAGTGTCAAGCGCCTGAAAAGCCCAAACTAGCGAGCCGCACTTCCAGGGAGGTTATCAAAATCATGGTACAAGCGCCGACAGGAGAAACCCGTCTGGGTCCGATCGAGCAGGTGCAAGCCTTAAACCGCGATTGCACGACTCTATCCCGTCACGTACTCCAGCAACTCCACAGCTTTAGTGCAGATGCTCAGGATCTCAGCGCCCTAATGAATCGCATCGGACTAGCTGCCAAGCTGATCGCGAGGCGACTGAGTAGGGCCGGATTAATGGAAGATGCTTTAGGTTTTACCGGGGGTGTCAACGTCCAGGGAGAATCCGTCAAAAAGATGGATGTCTATGCCAATGAAGTATTTATCTCCGTATTCCAGCAAAGCGGACTTGTCTGCCGCTTGGCTTCGGAGGAAATGGAAAAACCCTACTACATTCCCGAAAACTGTCCGATCGGGCGCTACAGTCTGCTCTACGACCCCATAGACGGTTCTTCCAATCTTGACACCAATCTCAATGTCGGTTCCATCTTCAGCATCCGCAAGCAAGAAGGAGATGATGCAGACGGTTCGGCCTCGGACTTGCTGCAACACGGACACAAACAAATTGCCGCCGGCTACGTACTCTACGGCCCGAGTACCATGCTGGTTTATTCGATCGGGCAAGGCGTTCATTCCTTCACCCTCGACCCCAGTTTGGGCGAATTTATTCTCGCAACCGAAAACATTCAGACACCTGAAAGTGGCCCGGTTTACAGCGTTAATGAAGGCAACTTTTGGCAGTGGGAAGAATCTTATCGCGATTATATTCGCTACGTACACCGCAATCAAGGCTACAGCGCCCGGTACGGCGGGGCTTTGGTGGGAGATTTCCACCGGATCTTATTTCAGGGAGGCGTGTTTTTGTACCCCGGAACGGTGAAAAAACCCGAGGGCAAATTGCGCTTGCTTTACGAATCGGCTCCTTTGGCTTTTTTGATGGAACAAGCCGGCGGGCGGTCTAGTACCGGCCTTCAAGACATCTTAGACGTAGTGCCGACTCAACTGCACGAACGCACTCCCTTGATTATCGGCAGTAAAGAAAATGTAGCCCTGGTCGAGTCTTTTATTCAAGATCGATCGCGCAACCCTCGCACAATCCAACAGTAGACCTGCATTGCCTTCATTCGCTTTCCAATCAGGAAATAATCTGCGTTCATCTGCCTTAAATCTGCGGTTGTACCGATCGAACATTTAGGCAATTGTTCGTTTCGCAAAGCAAGTTATGCAACGGATGTAACAGATGTAACGGATAGATGGATGGAAGAATGTTTTAATGGCAAATTGCCAATTTTTAATTCCCAATTATCAAATTGTAGGAGCAAAAGTAATGACGAAAACCACAACGAATCACCTGTTAGAAATTGAACAAATTGGCCAAAGTATTTGGATGGACAATTTGACTCGCAATCTGATCGAGTCCGGCGAACTCAAACAGATGATTGAAAGTCGGGGACTGCGGGGGATTACATCTAATCCGGCGATTTTCGAGAAAGCGATCGCGGGCAATGTAATTTACGATGCGGATATCGAAGCAGGCATCCGGGCGGGAAAATCTGTGATGGAGATTTACGAATCTCTCGTATTTGAAGATATCCGCAACGCTTGCGACATCTTCGCCCCGGTTTACGCAGAGTCGAAGGGTTTGGACGGTTACATCAGCATCGAAGTGCCGCCGACGATCGCCAACGATACAGAAAGCACGATTAGCGAAGCCATGCGCTATTACAAAGCCCTCGGCAAGCAAAACGTGATGATTAAGATTCCCGGAACCGCTGAAGGGTTGCCCGCAGTGGAACGAGTCATCAGTGAAGGAATTAACGTTAACGTCACTTTGCTGTTCTCGGTTGACAGCTACGTCGAAACCTTCTGGGCTTACATTCGCGGTTTGGAAGCGCGGGCGGCTAAAGGTTTGGATGTGAGCAATATTGCTTCAGTTGCCAGTTTCTTCTTGAGCCGGATCGACAGCAACATTGATGGCAAGATTGACGAGAAACTCAAAAACGTTACCGATATTTCCACCAAAGCCAAACTGGAGGCCGTGAAGGGGAAAGTGGCGATCGCCAATGCGAAAGTAGCTTACCAGAAGTATAAAGAGATCGTAGCGAGCGATCGCTGGCAAGCTTTAGCTGCCAAAGGAGCAAAAGTGCAGCGCTTGCTGTGGGCGAGTACCAGCACCAAAAACCCCAACTACAGCGATGTCATGTACGTCGATGAATTAATCGGCCCCGACACGGTGAACACTTTGCCCCCGAACACCGTGGAAGCTTGTTTCGACCACTGCGATGTCGCACCCCGGATTGAGAGCAACGTAGAAGAAGCTTACACCCTGCTCGAAAGTCTCAAAGATCCAGACATCGACATCAACTTGGACAATGTGATGGCAGACTTGCTCTTGGACGGGATCGAGAAATTCGTCAGCCCCTTCCAATCTTTGATGGATTCCTTGGAAGAGAAAGTTAAGAAACTCGCACCCGTCGCCTAGACAGATATCTGTATCCTTGAAGGCAGAAGCATTTAGGAGTCGGAATAGATAATTATTTTGGCTCTGGAGTACCCAGTTTTCAACCCGGAACCGGGAAAAAATGACACCAATTGGTGACAAAAATCCTACAGAGTAATATCAAGGATATTTGGCTCTGGAGTGCCCAGTTTTCAACCCGGAACCGGGAAAAAATGACACCAATTGGTGACAAAAGTCCTACAGAGTCAAATCAACTATGATTTTCGGTTGTAAACTGCCCAGTTTTCGAGTCCGAACCGGGAAAAAATGACACCAATTGGTGACAAAAGTCCTACAGAGTCAAATCAACTATGATTTTCGGTTGTAAACTGCCCAGTTTTCGAGTCCGAACCGGGAAAAAATGACACCAATTGGTGACAAAAGTCCTACAGAGTCAAATCAACTATGATTTTCGGTTGTAAACTGCCCAGTTTTCGAGTCCGAACCGGGAAAAAATGACACCAATTGGTGACAAAAGTCCTACAGAGTCAAATCGATTCCCTCCTCTAGGAGGAATCCTACCAGAGGCTTTAACTCGAATCCTCCATCTCCTACCAATGAGGAATTGCTATGCAGACTACCAATACCTTACTAAAGAGCGAGTATGCTATTGCGGAACTTGATGTCACTGAACGGATCAGGCTTCAAGAACTAGAATCCATTGTGGAACATGGACTTCAGACCTTTTACGAAGTTGGCAAAGCCCTTGATGAGATTCGAGAACATAAACTGTACCGTGAAAGTCACAAAACTTTTGAGGCTGATTGCCGGGACAACTGGGGCATAGGAAGACGGACAGCAGATCGATTTATTGCAGCAGCGCAGGTAATCGAAAATTTGAGACCAATTGGTCTCAAATTTCCTACAAAAGAAAATCAAGTCCGTCCGCTAGCAGGATTACCCCCAGAGTTACAACTCGAAATCTGGCAAGAGGCTTTGGAGTTATCGCCCAATGGTATGCCCACTGGTGCAGCAGTTCAGCGCTTGGTGGATGAACGATTTCCTTCAAACGGAAACGGGCGAACGCCTAAAGATAGTGATTCTGAACTGGAGAAGTTGCGATCGGACAATCAGCGCCTTAGAGAGGAAATCCGAGAGCAAAACAGAGAGAGGGAGCGCCGCGCTGCTGCTGTGGCGTTGGAGTTGGAGCAGTTGCGAGCCGAAAACAGGCAGTTGAAAGCTGAACTGCTACAGCGCGATCGAGATTGGGAGATCCGTCTGGCGGTTGAAAGGAGAAAAATTCGAGAGGAAGTTAGGGTGGAACTAAAGGCAGAATATGAAGGACAGATTAATTCGCTCACCGAACAATTAGCGGAAATGACAAAAAACTATCAAGCTGTATTGGCAAGACTCACAGCTTTAGAAGGAGCAAAATAAAAATGGTTGCAATACTTGAAAACCCACTTCGCGTCGGTTTGCGAAAAGAACGAGTGCCGGAACCACAAATTCTGGTCATCTTCGGAGCCTCCGGGGATCTCACCCAGCGCAAACTGGTACCAGCAATTTATCAGATGAAGCGCGATCGGCGCTTGCCACCGGAAACTACTGTCGTGGGAGTAGCCCGTCGCCCTTGGAGTCACGATTACTTCCGAGAGCAAATGCGCGAAGGCGTGGAAGAATTTGGCGGTGGCATTGGGAATCAAGAATTTTGGGAAGAGTTTGCTCAGGGTTTATTCTACTGTCCGGGCGACATTGACAACCCCGAAAGCTATCAAAAACTCAAAGCTTTCCTAGAAGAACTAGACCAACAAAGAAGAACCCGCGGCAACCATATATTTTATCTTTCGGTTTCTCCGAATTTCTTTCCCGAAGCGATTAGGCAATTGGGGGCGGCTCAAATGCTGACAGACCCTCTAAAACACCGCTTAGTAATTGAAAAACCTTTCGGCCGCGATTTGAGTTCGGCAAAAGCTCTCAATCGAGTAGTGCAGAAGGTTTGCCAAGAACAGCAAGTTTACCGGATCGACCATTATTTAGGTAAAGAAACTGTTCAGAATCTGATGGTGTTCCGATTTGCCAACGCGATTTTTGAGCCACTGTGGAACCGCCAATTTGTCGATCACGTACAAATTACAGTGGCAGAAACAGTAGGGGTAGAAGACAGAGCCGGTTACTACGAATCTTCTGGGGCGTTACGGGATATGCTACAAAACCATTTGATGCAGATTTTTTGTCTGACGGCGATGGAACCGCCAAACTCCCTAGACGCTGACAGTATCCGCACCGAAAAGATGAAGGTGCTGCAAGCAACACGCTTGGCTGACTTGCAGAACTTAGAGAATTGCGCGATCCGCGGTCAGTATTCTGCTGGCTGGATGAAAGGCAAACCCGTGCCGGGATACCGCACGGAACCGGGGGTGAATCCTAACTCGATGACGCCAACGTTTGTGGCGATGAAATTTACGATCGACAACTGGCGCTGGCAGGGAGTGCCTTTCTACTTGCGGACGGGGAAGCGGTTGCCGAAAAAAGTTAGCGAAATTGCGATTCAGTTTCGCGAGGTGCCACTGATGATTTTTCAGTCGGCGGCCCAACAAACTACTCCTAACGTTTTGACGATGCGGGTACATCCCGATGAAGGGATTTCCTTGAGGTTTGAGGCGAAAATGCCGGGGCCGGATTTGCGGACGCGGACGGTGGATATGGATTTCAGTTACGGTTCCTCCTTTGGGGTGACTTCTTCGGATGCTTACGATCGACTTTTGATTGATTGTATGTTGGGCGATCAAACTTTGTTCACCCGTTCTGATGAAGTAGAAGAAGCTTGGCGGGTGGTAACGCCGGCGCTGATGGCGTGGGAAGCACCGAGCGATCCGGCACTGGTTCCTCAGTATGAAGCTGGTACTTGGGAACCTGCGGAGGCAGAACTGCTAATTAATCGAGACGGCCGTAAGTGGCGCAGACTTTAAGAGTTATTGGTTATTAGTTATTGGTTATTCAAAAACTGACAACTGACGACTGACAACTGACAACTGACAACTGACAACTGACAACTGACGACTGACAAATAAAAAAGGAGAAAAAACCGATGACAATGACACCGATGAAAGCTCCGCCTCTGGTTTCGCTACAAAGTCCTAAAGATGTTTCGATCGACCAAATAGAGGCTGAATTGAGTCAAATTTGGGAAAGTTACAGAGAATCTGGGTCAAAGGGAGATTTTCCGATCGCGACACGGGCAACAACTTTTACGTTTGTAGTCTACGAACCGGAAGAAACTCAACAGTTATTGGCGGATCTGGGGTTTTACAACGGGCCGGTGGACGGTATTACCGGGCCGATGACAGCATCTAGCATCAGGGCTGCTCAAAAAGCTTATGGACTGCCGAGAACTGGCAAAGCTAATGCTGAATTGCTGGACACTTTGCGGGAAGAAGTGGCTCGCAAAAATTCCCAGGGCGAGCTTTTGGGGCCGAGTGGTTTTGGTTCGGGGGGTTCGGGGGTGGCTGACGCGATCGTGGCTGCGAATCCCTGCCGGATTATTGCTCTGTGCCCGACGGCGGGGGAAGATACGGGGGTGCAGGCTCAAGTGGCGGCTTACTGTCCGGTGCACAAGCGCGGGAGCGGCAATCTGATCTGCTGCGAGTATATTACGCTCAGGGGTACGGAAGCTGCTTTGGAACGGGTGAGCGCGATCGTGACGGCGCTGACGATTTCGGAGTTGCCGACGTTGCTGTGGTGGAAGGCGAATCCGGATGCCGATCGAAGTTTGTTCCAACGGCTGGCGGCAACTAGCAGTTCTGTGATTATTGACTCTAGCAGCTTTGCCGAGGATGAAGCCGAGTTGCTGTTGATGCAAAGTTTGATCGAGGAAGGAATCCCGATCGCGGATCTCAATTGGCGTCGGTTGGCGGCGTGGCAGGAGTTAGCTGCTGAGGCTTTCGATCCGCCGGAACGTCGGGCGGCAATTCGGGAGATTGATCGAGTGACGATCGATTACGAAAAGGGAAATTCTACTCAAGCACTGATGTATTTGGGCTGGCTGGCTAGCCGGCTTGGGTGGCGTCCGGTTGCTTTCAAACAGGAGGAGGGCGATTACCAAATCAAGCGAATTAAATTCGTCGGGACTGACGAACGGGTTGTGGAAGCGGAGTTAGCTGCGATTCCTACTGCTGATACGGGGGATGTCCCGGGCGATTTGATTGCTCTGCGTTTGAATTCTACGAACGAAAATGCTGATTGCGGTACGGTTCTGTGTTCGGAAACGGGGGGCTGTATGCGGATGGAAATGAAAGGGGGTGCTCAGACCGATCGATTTAACCAGGTGACCCCTCTGTTTGACCAAGTGACGGAACAGTTGCTGGGCCAGCATTTGCAGAGTTGGGGCCGGGATGTACTTTACGAAGAAAGTTTGGCTGTGACGGCTCAAATGCTGAATTTGTCAAGTAGTCAGTAGTCAGCAGTCAGTAGTCAGTAGTCAGTAGTCAGTAGTCAGTAGTCAGTAGTCATTGGTAGCTACTCACAAATAACAACAGCAAACTCGCTACTGACTACTGACTAATAACTAATAACTACTAATAACTAATAACTAATAACTAATAATTAATAACTAATGGCTTTAGTAATTTCGGGCGAACGCAGCGGTGCGGGAAAGACTACTGTAACGATCGCCCTTTTAGCTTATTTAATCCGTCGCGGCTTGAATGTTCAATCTTTTAAGGTGGGCCCGGACTACATCGATCCGATGTTTCACGCTTTTGTTACCGGCCGCCCCTGTCGGAATTTAGACGCGATATTAACGTCTGAATCTTACGTGCAGAATTGTTTTTACCGTCACGTTCAAGATGTCGATTGTGCCTTAGTTGAAGGGGTAATGGGACTATTTGATGGTGTGAATCAAAGGAAGAAATCAACCCTCCCCTACAGATCCCAAGGGGGGAAAGAAGCAGGAAAAGAACAACACAATTATGATTTTTCTTTTGCTTCTACGGCTCATGTTGCTTCTTTGCTGAATTTGCCAGTATTGTTGACGATCGATTGCAGTAGACTTTCTGGTTCTGTGGCGGCGATCGCCCACGGTTTCCGCTCTTTTGACAAAAACCTGAATTTTGCTGGTTTGGTGTTGAATCGGGTGGCTAGCGATCGACATTTGCAGCTACTTACAGATGCTCTGGAACCGCTCAATTTACCGATTTTGGGTGTTTTGCGACGGGATGAGGCTGTGACTATTCCCGATCGACATTTGGGTTTGATTCCTGCTGAGGAGTTGCCGAATCTTAGTGCTGCGATCGATAAGTTGGCTGATTTGGCTGCTGTGGCTTTTGACTGGGAAAAACTCTTGCCAATGCTGGCTGCTACTTGTGATGAGGGGGGTGAGGGGTCTGAGCAACTTTTGGGTAGATACAGTCTCCCTTACCTCAGTGTAACTAAAAAAAATGATCATGTCAATAGTTTGGGAAAACAATTTGGAGTGAGGATTGCGGTGGCGCGCGATCGGGCTTTTAATTTTTACTATCAGGACAATCTGGATTTGTTAGAAGAGTTGGGGGCGGAGTTGGTGTTTTGGAGTCCGGTTGATGATGCTTTGTTTCCTGACAATGTGCAAGGGTTGTATTTTGGGGGCGGTTTTCCTGAAGTTTTTGCGAAGGAGTTGAGCGGTAATGTGCTGATTCGAGAGGCGGTAAAAAGTGCGATCGTTGCAGGAATGCCGACTTATGCCGAATGTGGCGGTTTGATGTACTTATGCGATTCCATTGTAGACTTTGATGGCAATTCTTGGCAAGGGGTGGGAGTTGTGAAATCTACTGCTGCGATGGGAAAGCGCTTGACTTTGGGGTATCGAGAAACTGTGGCGGTGAGGGATAGTTGTGTGTTAGTTGCTCTTGATGAGGTTTGGGGGCATGAGTTTCACCGATCGCACTTAACTGTAGAACCGACTAATCCAGTTTATCACAGTTGGAGGTATGGTTCGCGGGGGGAAGTTGAGCAGGTTGGTGAAGGTTGGGGAGTTTATCAAGTTCATGCGTCTTATTTGCACTTGCATTGGGGGGCGAGGCCTGATATTCCGCGTCGGTTTTTGCAGCGGTGTGCTGAGTTTGATTGTAAGGGTGTTTTGGGGGTTCGAGGGAATTAGATTTTTTTAACCGCAGAGGGCGCAGAGGGCGCAGAGAAGAGAAGAGGAGAAGTTACTGTATTAAAATGTTTTTGATGAAATGAGTGAGGAGATGTTGGGATTTATGGGTACATCAGTTTCAATTAAGCGATTGTCGGCGCAATGGGTAACATCAGATGATTTTCGGAGTTACGGTCAAGTTGTTTCTGCGAGTTTTGATGGTAAGTCTTTTGATGCTGAGGATGCTGTGTTGAATTTGCAAAATGGCTTTCCTAGATTCTACATTATGCGGCTGTCAAATCAAGGTCGCAAGTTTGGTAAAATTACGCGGCACGTTCAATGTACTCAGTGTTTGGGTTCTCTGGAAGGGAAGGATTGGTTGATTGCTGTGGCACCTCCTGGTGAGGCTGATAAACCGAGTTTAGAGGATATTGTTGCTTTTCGGATTCCTGGTAATTGTTTTATTAAGTTGGAAGTAGGAACTTGGCACGCTGGGCCTTATTTTGATGCAAATTATATCGATTTTTATAATCTCGAATTAAGCGATACGAATGTAGTCGATCATTTTAGCTATGATTTTGTGAAGAATCACAAGCTAGAATTTGAGATTGGTTGATTTACCTGCATGATTCAATTAGGAGAAGCGCTCTGGTTTGGTATGTGATTTCGTGGGGAAAGTTGGTGGCGGAAACTGAACCTGCTAAAATGATTTTTTATTCTGTTTAACAAACAATAGTTGAAACTGTTAAATTGTGCATCAAGGTGCTATTCCCGATGATAGTCCGAGAAGTTTGCAGGAGCAACTTCTGTTACAAGATGCTAAAGCTAGCGTCGGTAAGCGAATTCAAGGCAGTGCAGATAAGCTGTTGGGAGATGCTTCCCGATTGGTTGCTAATTATGGAGGCGAAGTCGGAGATTGGGTTAAAATGCTTAGTGTCCAAATCGCAGTAATTGAGGGAGCCGTTGTTGAGGTACATTGGTTCAGAAATAACGAGACTGCTCAAACTGTTGAGTTTAAATTTAAACGTACATATCCTAAAGCTGTCTCCAAAACTTTGTAGTTATAAAAAATATGAAAGTTCGCTGTATTGCCAATACAGGTGATGCTCTCCCTGAAAGTTACCTCAAGCCTGAGTTCTATTTCACGAAAGAGGTGGAATTTCCCCTAACGCTTGGCAAGGAATATGTTGTTTACGCTCTTTACCAATCGCAGGGTAATGTTTGGTACTATGTCTGTGATGATAACTATACCTATTATCCTATGCAAAATCCGTCACCGCTGTTTGAAGTGGTTGACAGTAGAGTTTCTAAGTATTGGCGGTTTGAAATAGCGCCAAATGGGCTGTTAGAGATTGCTTTTGAGCAGTGGTTTACTGACCTTTATTTTTATGATAAGCTGACGGATCAGGAAGAGGCGAAGGTTGAAGTTTTTGAGAGGGTTAAGGAGTTGATGGATGCTGAGGATTTTGATTTGCCTCCGCTGGATGTGGCTGTTGAGAAGTTGCGGGAAACTGTCAGTGTTTGAGTGGAAAAGTGCGATAGTCAATTAATTTTGTTAACCAGCTTGACTAAGATAGCTTGACATGGTATCAAATATGAAGCATCAGAATTTCTTGAAAAAAAATGGACGATAAAATTGAATCTAATAATAACTATGAGACAGCCGGTGATGATGATGTTCTGTTATTCGAGGAAGCTACTTTTATTGTGCGCCGATTTAAAGAGCTAGCCGCTAGCAAGTTTACTAAGATAATTGAGATTTATGTAGAAAGGGGGGATATAGTCCGAGGAAAATGATGGATTGGATGAGTGAAATGTGTATTAATGAAGAGACGAAAATTATGGGAGGGGATATAAAATGGAACTCCCCTACAGAAGGAATCGATTGTCAAATCCTCAAAATAGGTTCTAAGGGTTGGCAAAAAGGAAAGGTTCAAATCGAAGTTAATAAAAATTTTAAGTCTGGGGAAACACAGACATTTATAAAGTTTTGTCCTGATGAACTACCAGAGAAAAAATCACCTCTTGATGATATCAGACAATCAGAGGAATACAAAAAACTGAGCAATAACAACTGACAGCCCGATCGCCATTACAATACAATAGTCGCTCGCACCTATATCTGAACCTTAATTTTTTAACCGCAGATGAGGGCGGGATGTACGCGGATGAACGCTGATGTTGTTTGGGATGGACTAATGATAAATATAGAAGAATATGTCGATCGCACCGCTGAACTGATAAACTTACCCTTAGACCCAGAACATCGGCCGGGTGTTGTGGTAAACTTCGAGAGGATAGCTGCGATCGCCCGACTCGTTACTGAGTTTCCTTTACCCCCAGAAGTAGAAGTCGCGCCGGTGTTTGAACCTTAGTTTTTTTAACCGCAGATGAGGGCAGATGAACGCGGATGAACGCAGATGTTTTTTAGAGAA
Source organism: Microcoleus sp. LEGE 07076 (assembly GCF_015207455.1). Taxonomy (GTDB): domain Bacteria; phylum Cyanobacteriota; class Cyanobacteriia; order Cyanobacteriales; family Microcoleaceae; genus Microcoleus. The sequence goes on along the minus strand of NZ_JADEWV010000086.1, from coordinate 1,775 downwards.
GGCTGACGCGGTTGCTACGGCAGCGGCGGTTAAAAGCGGTAAGATTACGGCTACAGCGTCGGTAAGCGCGGCTTTGGAACGGATTGCTGTTGCTGATCGCACTTTTAACTGTTTTACTAATGTGATGCTCGAAAGTGCGCTTGCCGATGCCAAAAAAATAGATAATGCGATCGCAAATCATCAAAATCCAGGCCCTTTAGCAGGGGTTCCCTTCGCCGTTAAAAACCTCTTCGACATCGGCGGAATTACCACCCTAGCTGGGTCAAAAATCAACGCTGACAACCCTCCGGCGACCCAGGACGCGGGGGTGGTCGCTCTACTGAAACAAGCGGGTGCAATCCTTGTAGGTACGCTGAACATGGATGAGTACGCCTACGGTTTCGTCACGGAAAATAGCCATTACGGCCCAACTCGCAACCCTCACGATACTGCGCGCATCGCCGGCGGTTCTAGCGGCGGTTCGGCTGCTGCGGTGGCTGCGGGTTTGGTACCCGTTACTTTGGGTTCGGATACTAATGGTTCCATCCGCGTGCCCGCTGCTTTGTGCGGTATTTTTGGGTTAAAGCCTACTTACGGCCGTTTGTCAAGGGCCGGTGCTTTTTTGTTTTCGGGCAGTTTAGATTGTGTGGGGCCGTTTGGGCGATCGATCGGAGACATCGCGCTGCTGTACGATATTATGCAAGGGCCCGACGATCGCGACCCAGTTTGCACTCAACTCCCGCCAGAACTTTGTTCGCCGCAGTTAAATCAAGGTATCGCAGGATTGCGAATTGCTGTTGCTGACGGGTATTTCGCTACAGGGGCCGAACCTGAAGCAATGGATGCTGTAGAAATAGTTGCCAAAGCCTTGACAAATATCTTAAATTGTGGTATGGAGTCAAAAAAAACAGCGATAAACCCCTCAAAAAAAATCGGGGGGCTTGAAACTGTTAGCATACCGGAATCCGATCGCGCTAGGGCGGCGGCATTTATAATTACTGCTTGCGAGGGGGGAAACTTGCATTTGGAGAATTTGCAGTCGCGCCCTCAAGACTTCGATCCTTCCACGCGCGATCGTTTTTTGGCTGGAACCTTGATCCCCGGGACTTGGTACGTGCAAGCCCAGAGATTTAGGCAGTGGTATCGAGATCGAGTTCGCGAAATATTCCAACATATAGATATCATTCTCGCACCCGCAACTCCGATCGCGGCTCCTGAAATTGGCGTGGAGAAAATGGTAATAGCCGGAAAAGAAACAATAGTGCGCCCCAATCTGGGACTGTTCACCCAACCTTTATCATTTATAGGCTTGCCCGTTCTTTGCGTGTCCGTACAGCGGCCCGGCGCTTTGCCATTGGGGGTGCAAATTATCGGTGCTCCCTACAGCGAAGCGGTGATTCTCCGAGTCGCTGCGGTACTAGAATCGCAAGGCATTATATCTGCCGAATCAATTTAGTGCTATTTCTAGGGTTTGTTGTTGCGGTGGAAGCGTCTCTTAGTCCTTCTGGCAATAGCTTTGCGCTTCTGCTTTTCGAGGGGGGTTTCAAAGTGGCGGTGTTTTCTCATGTCGGGGAAAATTCCCGCTTTGGAAACTTGTCGCTTAAACCGTCGCAGGGCTGACTCAATCCCTTCATTTTCGCCGATTACAACTTGGGTCATTCTTTCTCCTTTTTGTTGGTCAGGTCAATTTTTATCATATCAAGGTTTCTGGCGGCGCGACTTGTTGGATGTCGGGCGATCGGCCAAAAACCTTAAAATTATACCAAATCCGCTGCTAAGTTGTTGCGCTTCTAGAT
>NZ_JADEWV010000085.1 GCF_015207455.1 Microcoleus sp. LEGE 07076 | reverse complement strand
ATTTAGATGTTAGCTCTTATTCTCAACTCCCCACTCGCTGGGGAAACTAATTGAATGGAAACGTAATTACTTGAGGTGCGACAGCGATCGTTACTTCCTCCTCCCCACTCGCTGGGGAAACTAATTGAATGGAAACAGTACGCATATCCTCTTGATGGTTTTACTCGGATAATGTGACTCCCCACTCGCTGGGGAAACTAATTGAATGGAAACAGTAACTCTCTTTATGATTTTCTCAAAGTAGGATTTGACCATGTACTCCCCACTCGCTGGGGAAACTAATTGAATGGAAACTACGGATCGCCCATTGGTAATTCAGAATCAAAAGTGATTCCGATACTCCCCACTCGCTGGGGAAACTAATTGAATGGAAACACGACACAAACTTCGACAACAGAGATTCGACATCTACCAGGAACCGACTACCTCCCCACTCGCTGGGGAAACTAATTGAATGGAAACTATCCCCCACTCGATTAACTACTAAATGAGTAGCTCCCCACTCGCTGGGGAAACTAATTGAATGGAAACTCTGCCGGATTTTTGTTAGTAGCTGCTATCAAAAGCTTAGTTTTCTCCCCACTCGCTGGGGAAACTAATTGAATGGAAACGCAAAGCTAGTACATAGAAATCAAAAATATGGACTCCCCACTCGCTGGGGAAACTAATTGAATGGAAACAAGCTGTCCAACTCCCTCTTTATTTTGAGCATTACGTCTCTCCCCACTCGCTGGGGAAACTAATTGAATGGAAACAGTATTCCTCTACTGCAATTCTTTTACAGATACTACTCCCCACTCGCTGGGGAAACTAATTGAATGGAAACAAGCTTTAACCCAGGTAGAAAATTCTTGTTCCCAGCCACTCTCCCCACTCGCTGGGGAAACTAATTGAATGGAAACTTCAATTGAGTGTTACTACTATCTAATAATTTTCTACTTTTCTCCCCACTCGCTGGGGAAACTAATTGAATGGAAACGTTAGCCGGATCGATGATGGTAATAAGTTGTTTGGCTACCTCCCCACTCGCTGGGGAAACTAATTGAATGGAAACGTCTGATACTCAAAGTTGCATTTTGCAGTTACTTTTCTCCCCACTCGCTGGGGAAACTAATTGAATGGAAACTTTGCTTTCCGTGTTGCGGTAAATGGCTTTTGTTTGCATAAACTCCCCACTCGCTGGGGAAACTAATTGAATGGAAACCAAAATACCCATGCACACATTAGCGTACAATCCGCTTCTCCCCACTCGCTGGGGAAACTAATTGAATGGAAACGGATGAATTCGCACTTCAGGCTCGGATCGAAACGGCTAACCTCCCCACTCGCTGGGGAAACTAATTGAATGGAAACCTTGATTTCAAACAATTCCGGTGTTGCTCCGGCTTTAGCCATCCTCTCCCCACTCGCTGGGGAAACTAATTGAATGGAAACGCTGTGGTTCTGACCATCCGATGTTACCTACTTCCTTGTCCCCTCCCCACTCGCTGGGGAAACTAATTGAATGGAAACTCATAGACTTTGGTACCCTATCGGATAGGTTTGCAGCACGTGATAGCTCCCCACTCGCTGGGGAAACTAATTGAATGAAAACATTCCCAGTCCTTTTTCGACTAGCAGTGTAGCGAATTTGTATTCTCCCCACTCGCTGGGGAAACTAATTGAATGGAAACAATTAAGTATTTCGTATTTTCGTCAAAACCTGACCGCTCCCCACTCGCTGGGGAAACTAATTGAATGGAAACACGGCAGCTCTTGCGTTACTATCTATGAGCTTGTACAACTCCCCACTCGCTGGGGAAACTAATTGAATGGAAACGTTGTCGGCCGACAAGTTTTTATCATTTCATGGAAACCTTGACTCCCCACTCGCTGGGGAAACTAATTGAATGGAAACTTTGCTGGTGTAAGCGCAGTGGCGATTTTTTTCCTCCCCACTCGCTGGGGAAACTAATTGAATGGAAACACTAGCCATCTCCCTAAAAGTTTCATTAAATTTTTCTCCCCACTCGCTGGGGAAACTAATTGAATGGAAACACAGCACTGACGATCGTCGGAACCAAACAACGAACCGCTGCCGCCGACACAGCCTCCCCACTCGCTGGGGAAACTAATTGAATGGAAACACTTGGAGGCGAATCATTTTCCTTCCTGTCAGAGGCTGCCACTAACTCCCCACTCGCTGGGGAAACTAATTGAATGGAAACCAGATTCTGAATTGCAAGATTTACTAGAAATATTTACTTTGTAGTCTCCCCACTCGCTGGGGAAACTAATTGAATGGAAACTTTAGAGGGGATTATGTAGTTTTTGCTTACTCCCCACTCGCTGGGGAAACTAATTGAATGGAAACCATATCAAGCTGCTTCTGCTGGTTTTACTGAGTTCTCCCCACTCGCTGGGGAAACTAATTGAATGGAAACTTGGTACATAGTCCCATTTGACTTCGATTACGGCATTTTTCACTCCCCACTCGCTGGGGAAACTAATTGAATGGAAACCGCGTAGTTTGCCCCAAATAGTAGGTTTTGCGCCAAAACTCCCCACTCGCTGGGGAAACTAATTGAATGGAAACACCCCAACAAATGTAACTTCACGGCCGCCAATATTGACACTCCCCACTCGCTGGGGAAACTAATTGAATGGAAACTTGGTGGGGCCGGCCTTGATGTTTAGGTCAGCACGTTGAGACTCCCCACTCGCTGGGGAAACTAATTGAATGGAAACCTTAGTTGTGGGCTAATGCTGTCTGGTAAGTTAGCTCCCCACTCGCTGGGGAAACTAATTGAATGGAAACTAAGTACGTGAGAACTTCACGACACAGAATGCTAGTGATACGGCTCCCCACTCGCTGGGGAAACTAATTGAATGGAAACGTCGCTGTGGGCGGTGCAGCGTATCCACTCTGAAAGGCAAGTGTTTTTTTCTCCCCACTCGCTGGGGAAACTAATTGAATGGAAACCTGGGGGCGGGCCTTCCCATCGCCAGCGCCTCCGGCCTCCCCACTCGCTGGGGAAACTAATTGAATGGAAACGAATGGTCAATGTACCGTTGTCAGATATTGTTGTGTTCATGACTCCCCACTCGCTGGGGAAACTAATTGAATGGAAACAATAAAGTCACGAAGACTTTCTTTGCGACGCTGAGCTCCCCACTCGCTGGGGAAACTAATTGAATGGAAACCTTGGTTGAAGTCAAACCTCAATTTATGTATTTGTTAGCGACTCCCCACTCGCTGGGGAAACTAATTGAATGGAAACCTTGGTTGCTGAATTCCTGTAAACGGCTTTAGTTCTCCCCACTCGCTGGGGAAACTAATTGAATGGAAACTCGCAATCGTTTCGGAATTGGGAGAAGTGCCAGCCATGTTTTCCGACTCCCCACTCGCTGGGGAAACTAATTGAATGGAAATGCTAAAACAAAATTAGTGGAAGTCTTCTATTAATGCGACAGTTTAAGGGCAACCATAAATAGCTGTTGACAAAAGACTAGATTTGTAATAGTCTAAATTTGGGGGGATGCCTTTTAGGGGACGCCTCTACCGCATAGAGTAAACGTCTTTAAGGCATCGTCCTATCCCCCAGCCGAAGGGTTACGGCACTGTCTAGCAAGTTAACTTGTCACTTGCTAGAAATACGTAGCTAAGACAAAGTGTGTCGAAGTCTTCTATTAATGCGGAATCGAAGGAGGCTTCGACTTCACACCACATCGCAAACAAAACTTAAAAAATCAGAGTTTTCTGTAGTGCCAAAAGCTCTAATTTTTTAAGCTCTGGAAAACTTCAAAGACAAACTTTTACAATTCAAATTTATGCAATTAATCCGAATTGCGAAGAATTAACAAGCACAAAAAAAGCCCCGTGATTGGGGCAAAATTTAACTATTTTCAGTCGTTGGGTGGAGACGGATTTATGATATTGTTGGTTTTTGACATAGAGGATTGGTGAAACTCGCCCCTACGAGAATTTGGGCAAACACCATCGCTTATTTTCAAGTCACCAAAACCCAATCGTCTGCTGTTTTGACAATCTCAGAATTCTGCAAACCTAAATCTTTTAAAACTGGTTGAATAGAAACAACCGATCGCAGCCACGGAAGTTAACGCTAAATACTCCCCACTTGTTGGGCAAGCTAATTGCATGGAAACGCCTGAGTGTTCATAGTTTTCAGATAGCCCGGTATCAAAACCACCTCCCCACTCGCTGGGGAAACTAATTGAATGGAAACACGGCGCTTAAAATCACGGGCGATCGCCCTTGGCAAAATCTTGATGCGGTTTTGTCGGTGGGCGGGGGCGGGTTTATCATATTGTTGGTTTGAATTACATTTCTTGGTAAACCCGCCCCGATAGAGTTACCAATCCGCCTAACTCTTGATAGTTTCCAAAGTTTTAATCGATTCCGAAATGTGAGCTTTAAAATCTAGCATAGAGTCAAAAATGTGCCTGACAACACCTTGTTTGTCGATCGCATAAGTAACTCGACCGGGCATAATCCACATTGTAGCTGGAACACCGTACAATTGCCGAACTTTATTCCCCGTATCGCTCAACAAAGTAAAAGGTAACTGATATTTCGAGGCAAATTTCTCGTGAGACTGCTGCGAATCTTCGCTAATTCCGATGACTTCCGCACCTGCGTCTTTGAAAACTTCGTAACTATCCCGAAAAGCGCAAGCTTCCGCCGTGCATCCTGGTGTATCGTCTTTCGGGTAAAAGTAGACGATGACGTTTTTTTGACCTCTAAAATCCTTGAGGCTGACTGATGCGCCAGTTTGCGAAGTTAAGGTAAAATCCGGTGCCGTATCTCCTACTTTGACTGCCATATTTGTTTGACTCAGTAACTCTGTTTGCAGAAATTTTTAACTTTTGTTATTGTACAGTTTTTTACAGCCCAATAGGTTGGCGATCGGCATACTGCGGGGTTTTACCCCCCGTCTTGCTTCGATAAAATCAAGTTGAGCACGTTCAACTCGTTGGAGCTCAACAGGTACTTATCTGTGAACATCTTGGCTCGACTTTGTTCTAAACTGTAGCTTCTAAACACGATAAATGGAAAATCTTGATACTTGTGCCCGATCGGCATTAAACTATCTACAGGGTAGAACGATCGCACATAAGCCGACAAGATATCCCGAAACCGCCTGTCTTCCGGTTCCTCCAGCCCGCTGTCAGCAAAATACTGGTGCATTTCCTCCCCGCCGACGAAAGCAAATAGCGGTATGGCATAATAGCGATCGAACTGTTGACTGAGTTGTTCAAAATACTGAGTTTTCTCGACATCGCTGTTGAGAAATTGCAAAAGCTCGATCGCACCTCCTCTTATAGCCGATCGTACATTCTCCGGGTACGACTCGCTATCCCTAATCCAACACATTTTTTGCAGCAACCCATTATCTACACATTTCTGAATTTGCTCGCGCAGCCGCATCTGGTATTTTTCCAGCAAATTTTTATTAGCCAGAGGCACCACCAACAAACTACCACAAACATGACCAATCTCTAAATTATCATAACTCAGCAAACCTGCAAGCGGATTACACTTATCCAAAAACTTCTTGTTAAAATCATCCCGCATTTCCAGATAGGAATCGCCCTTCTGACGAGAGTTATCAGAATTTGTCAAAACAAACTCCCCACGCCCCAAAAGCTCCTCTAAACTCGTATAAACCTCCTTTAGCAACCTATTTCCTCGGATGCTTTCACTCTTGAGCGTTTTAATCAGAGAAGCCATCTTGTTACTAAAAGTATCTCCCACTGCGGAAACCGACTTACCGCCAATCGGAATCATCAAAAACTTGTCCCTACCTAAATAACCGTATCCCGAAATTCGCGTCATCACCGCCGTCTTCAGAATTAGCAGTAAATTCAACAAACTCAACTTACTTTCTTGCAGGGAAAGTTCCGCATCATCAGCATAATAAACTGCTGTATCAGACACATAAAAAACCAACTCCTTATCTTCACCGTCAAGAGTTTTACCCTGTTTATCTTCACCGCGCCCCCGATAAATCACCTGTATCACTTCCATCAGATTTTTCTCAATCTGGAATCGGGGAATATCAACTAAAATATGCTTCGTTTTCGGGAAAGACAACCCGCGACTTCCCGATGCAGTCATAAAAATTACTTTAGCCCTATCTTTGCACTCCTGTATTTTTGCTTTCTCCTCTTCCGAGATATTCGCATGAATTTCTAGATAATATTCAAACTGATTAAATTCTCGTTCTTTTTGAATCTTCTCAATCAATTCTGCCAATCTTCGCTTATTTTGGATATAGACAATAATTTGTTCGACACCCGGTTGCGCCAATCGCTGATTGATATCCTGAATTATTTCAGACTGTACCCGTTTTACTAAATCATTATCCTCCTTTAAAGACGCATTTTCATTGTATTTAACAGTTTCTACAAATACTTTATAAGTTATCTCTAAACTGCGGGCTGGATAAGAGTTGGCATTAATTACTGTTGCCGGTAGCCGTTTGAATGCAAAAGAATTGACTTGTAAAGGTTCAATGATATCCGAATTTTTAGCTAATTTCTTGAAATATATTTTATCCGGTTCTGGGGATGTATTTTCAAGGTGTTGTTTGATCACATCCGAGTCAACAATCGAAGCATCAGCTACAATAATTTTAGTATTAAAACCGTGTTTTGCCTCGTGCAACTCATGATTTTTAACAATCTTGGCAATTCCCGCTAAAAACTCAACGCCACCGTCATCTCCCGTAATTTCATCTATCATAATGAAGATGTGTTTGATGCGGCTAGATATTTCTTGCATTTTAGCGGGTATGACTAATTTTTCTCGTTTGTTATAAGTATCTTGAAATATCTGTTCTAAATAATCAAGGGTACTTTGTCGATTTTCTTTCATCCTCAAAGATTGGATGGAAACCGTAGCGACAATATTATTAGAAGTTTTACAATTAATCAGGCTATAAATCCCATTACAAATGCTATTTAGCACTCCCATAGTTTTGAGGCTAGCTGGTTCAATTACGGTTTCATTTTTTCTGGCAATTTCTCGCTGGTGGTATTCTTTTAGCTGATTTTCTGGATTGTCTTTGAGAAAGTTAACCGTTTTTTGGACAAAATTTTCATGGCGGGTATTCGAGCTATATTTGACTGTACGCTTTCCCGAATAACTGGCAATAATATCGGAGTTTGTGTTAATACAGAATAACTTATCATCGCACAACAAGCCAGTATTTTTATCCTTAAATTTATCGATGATATCCAAGTTTACTTGCTTGCGGGGACTGACGTATAAGAATAAGAAACCGTCGTCAATATGTGTTTTCAGAAAATTGGCGATCGCAGTTGTTTTCCCAATTCCCGGATTCCCAGTCAAAAAGATATAAGTTTGATCGGATTGAAGCGCTTTTACAATCAATTGGGCGTGAGCATTTCTCAAATGCAAACCGCGATCGATTTGCAATTTATCTGCCAGTTTATCTGATATAATATCAATCGAATTAACAAAATTGTCTATTTTTTCAGTATGACATACAGGTTTAGTCACATTTTTCTCAATTGCTAACAGAGAATCGACAAACTTTCGCCCTTCTTTGAAACTGCGAGCCGCGTTGAGTTCGATTACACCTAAAACTTCGCTGCGAGAGTCACTAATTTGTTTGTTGGTAACTTCCTTTTTATAAATTTCGGCGCAAGTTGCTAATAACTTAAGTTTGTCCTGGCGTAGGGAAATTGTGCTAATATTGCGATCGGCATAACCCACCACATTCAACAAAACCTCAGCATCTTGTCCCAGGATACCTGTTTGTTGCAGAAATCCATAGAAACTGTGAGCATAGCTACCAGCCTGAATTAACTTCGTGCTTTCCTTATCCTTATACTTAAAAGCTGTGAAATAGCCTTTCAAATCCTCTGAAAAATCCACACCCAAAGTGCTCGTATCCATCCGCAGATTAGAAAACACACTTTTCGATCGCAAATAGCTAATTTCTGTCATCAAATACTTCCGAATCACCTCTATTTCATTGATATCTTGCGCTTTGGGAGCTAGCGTGGGAGAAAACACCGACAAATCAACGCAGAGAATTCTAAAATCATTCCCATGCTGTAACAGCATCAGCGTATCAGCTTGCAAAAACTCGCCCTTTTTCGAGTAACGGCGGATGTACGAGTTAATCTCATCATCTGACAAACTAAGTTTATCAGTTGTCAACTGAGACAAAAGCTGTTTAAATGCTTCTTTTTCACCCTTGTTATAGGTTCTGATACTGTTAGCATCACTAAAACTGCACTGACAATACACAATTTCCAACCGCTGCAAATTCCAGCCAGTAGATTTGATGTACTCCCGAAAGAAATTCAACCCACCCAAAAAGCCTTTTTGGACAAAAAACAAACTCCATTTTTCAGCGATTTCAGCATCTAAACTAGCCAGAAGATTAGCTTCTCTAATCATTTCCGCCATCATCTTTGGCAATTTGAGCTGCTGCAAATCCAGACGGTAGGAATTACCAAAATCATGAGCTATCTTTTCCTTTTGGATATATGCCAAAATTCCGATATTGAATCCAACCTCAAACAGTCGTCCAAAATCTTCACCGATCATGATTGCGTACCTCCATCACCGACATTCAATACTTCTCTTACCTTATTCAAAAAAGCCAGCGAGTTAAATTCTGCACTTCCGCCCGCATGAGGAAACATAGATAAAGCACCCACAGAATCATCGCCAATAATATGAGAGTATGGATCGAGTTTCAAGCTAATCTGTTGACGGGCTTCATACCTAGAAAAGTGGAAGATGGTTAAATAGTGTAGTAAAGTATCTTTAATTTCACCATCGTACATCAAACCTTGACGAATATCTTGGTCATCCAGAATACCTTCATATATATTCAACAGTGTCGAGTAGGAAATTACGCCGTTGTAAAAGTTTTTTTGTCCCTGCTGATCTACTTTGATACCGTTAAATAGATTAAAAAACATCACAGCTTGTTGACTAGGATCTTTTGATAAACCTTCCAGTTCCATTGTATCCTGAATGTAGAAAGATTCTCCCTTGTGTTCTTTAGGACTGCGGACATAGTATTTATCAAAAAATACCGGATAAATCTTGATATCTTGTCGCTCTCCTTTCAAAGTTTGGATGAGCTTTTTCGACATAAAAAACAATTGTTGATCTTCATCCGTCTGGGTAATGTGCAGCGTGCTTGTATAAGGTGCTTGTGCAATATACAGGAAATTGCGATATCCATTTTTGTATAGCTGGCTGACAGTATCTTCTAGAATTGATGGCTGACTGTAAAGGTGTTGAACGCTGTAATTTTCTGACAAAGTTTTCAGCATTCCGACTTGAATTGTATCCTCTGACAGGCGTTTGATTCCCGCAACTTCGCCTAACAAACACGTTTTTCTCTGAAATCGATCGCTATTACCTTTTTTCGCATCACTTTCGCAACTGGAGACGACAATAATTGCTAAATTGTCCAACTCTGGAGATAGTGGAACATTCCTAAATTTAAACTTTTTAGGCAATATTGAATAGAGGGAACTTAAACCATTGCGAATACTGTAACCATTCGGTTTTTGCTTAACTCGAAATCCTTGAGAAGTCGATCGATATTTTTCACTAAAAAAATGAGACAATGTTTTAGAAACGTTAGCCATAAACTTTTCTGACGGGAAAGGGTTATTGTGGTCGCCTTCGTGCAGTCTCACCATCGGAATAAACAAATTCTTTTTCTGACTGTGTAACAAGATTTGCAGGCAAATATAAGACAGCAGCGAAACAGCAAATTTGTAAACAAATGCTGCATCTGGTTTCAAACCGTCCTTGCTATCTAAACGTTTATTGTTATAACGAAACAACAGCAATTTATACTTTTCGGCAAAACTTTTACTATATACACTAATCAGAGTTTCGGGAACCCAAAGTACAGGCAAAGTATTGATGCCCTTAATGTTATATTCCATGCTGAAATTCTGGAATTCATCAGTATGGAAGTAGCGGACATCTTCGATTGTGATAGTGACTGGTAGCTGACAGATAGCTGTTTCGTTGATGCTAGATTGTTCGACGGCGATATACTGGAGTGATTGTTTGGGATTTCGTTGCAGGACATCATTAAAAAATCGACCAGTAGTTAAAGTATTATCGATGTCTTCTAAAATACCTCTTTTGACGTTGATATGTCGCGGTTCTGTGCGAGTTGGCAAAATTGTCTGCCTATCTATAAAGTTTTTCAATAGTTGCTTGAGACTGTCGATTTTAACTTCAATATGATATTCATTTAACCCTCTGATGATACCTTTAAATATCCGCTGTTTCGCCTGTTCGTCAGAACCCTGCAACACCGGCATTACGGCGGATTCAAAGCTTTGTCTCGGATCGTAAGTTAGTTCCGATTCAGAATTGTAATCTGCCACTAAAGGATTGCTGCGAGAAGCAAACACAAAATAGTACAACAATGCTATTTTTAATACCTTGCGGATAAATGTTTCGCTAGTGTAGTCATCCGCTAATTCTGCTTTGTGTTCATCACTGTCAGGATTCAATAAATTCAGGTTATAATCAAATACCGGTTTACCGCCACGGGCTTGAACTTCGTTACCAAATTTTAGTTTTAAACCGAAAATATATTTACGTTCGTTCAAATCGCTGTCTGTGGTTTCTCCTAAATAACCTGCTACAATCGGAATGATGGGAAGTGCATCTAAAACTTCCGCTCTGGAAAACATATCTTGGTAATTAACTGTGACACCGGCATAATTGACATTATAATAGCCATCTTCTTTAGTGCGATCGCTAATGTATGCTTCGAGCAACCTAAGCCGCCGGATCAAGTCTTCTAAATAAATGATACCAACACTATCTGTGCGGATGGTGCGGATGTGTTCTAGCAGATACTCCAAGTAGGTAATCTTAGCTTCTTTATTCAGCTTACCGAGAGTTTCTTTATCTACAAGCTTGAGCAATTTATGGAAATCAGAATTTTCATCTTTAACCTGTTCATCCAGCCGACGATGCAGTTCTTGTTTATCACTTTCAGTGTCAGCATTTTCATCAATATAATGCTCTAAACCCTCCTTCAGTTGTTGCTGAAAGATGTCTGAATCTCGCACGGCGATAGTCAATTTATGCAGCTTCAAAATTGCTGTTGTTCCCACAGTATTTGGGCGCTGCAAAGTGAGCTTCTTTTTTGCTAAGATAGGAGAGGGTTTGGCAAAATCGTATTTAAAACCTAAGTCTGTGCCACTTCCCTGAAAAGACGGTGATTCTAAAGGCTCAATTAAGCTAGACACGAAATTTTCAATAGGATCATTCCCTCCCACAACAGATGCTAAATGTTGTCGCAAATATTGTCTAATTTGTTTAATTTGACTGCAAAATCGAGTTTCAAATTCGGCAGTGAAATTGACTGTAGCAGAATGTGCTTGACGTTCCAAAGAACCCAAAGGCGACAACACTTGCGAAGTGGCTATTTGAGCTGCTACCGCATCAATATCTATTAACAAACGACGGGAATCGCCCGAAAGACTAAACGGGTTTTTACCCTGCAAAACTTCTAAAATCTTGTCCAGCAAATCGCCATAGTCTACTGGAACTAAGTCGCTGTCATCCAATCTTAAGATGTTCACCCTGTTATCCCCTTCAAAATGCTTGAATCCACTCTTTCACTTCGTACTCAGTCCAAACTCCATTCACCCAATAAGGATCGGCTTCAACTAATTCTCGCACAGCCGCCTCGTCTTCGGCTTCGTAAATCCCGAAAACTTTGGTTAAGTCTTTGGTTGGGCCGATCGTAATTAATACTCCCGATTCCTTCTGCTTAGCCAATCGGGCCAAATGAGCGTCTCGAAACAAAGCGCGTTTTTCGAGGACATCCTCGCAGTAACTTCCCCACATCACATATTTGGTCACGGTTTTGAGCCTTCGATGAATTTGTTTAAAATTTATTGTACAATGAGTGTACCAGGATTTAAAGATTTTTTTGGATAAGATTGATTAACCGCAGAGGGCGCAGAGGGCGCAGAGGGAGAGAAGGAAAGAAGAGAGATTTTTGTTAGAGGGGATGAGGTAACTATGACTTTATTGGATATTCGGCTGCTGAATGTTTATGAATATCACCGGATGGTTGAAGCTGGTATTCTTGATGGAGATGAACGGGTAGAATTATTGGCAGGGCAGATAGTAAATAAGGCTACGAAAACTCCCCCACGTTGTGCAGTGGTGAAACGTACAATGGAACTACTGCAAAAATCTTTGGGAAGTTTGGTATTTCTGAGTATACATGATTCTGTCAGACTGAATAATTACTCTCAACCTGAACCGGATATTTCTGTAGTTATACCAGATCGACTTTACTATGAAGACCACCATCCAACTCCTTTAGAAATTTATTTGATTATTGAAGTTGCAGATACTACTCTGAGAACGGATTGCGGCATAAAAGCAAAAATTTATGCTGAGTCGGGAATTACTGATTATTGGGTTTTGGATGTTAATAATCGGCAACTTCACGTATTCCGAGAACCGAGTCAGCATGGTTATCAAAGTCGGTTGATGCTGGGGGACGATGCGAGTATTTCTCCTTTGCAATTTCCTGATGTTTCTTTCGAGGTGCGGGATATGTTGCGGCCTTTAATTACGACTTAAATCTCCCGGCGGTTAGAAACCGCGTCTAGACAGACAAAACCCACCTCCGTGGGTTAAAGAAAGTTCCCAGGTAGAGCCTGGGAACCAGAACCATGTTTAAAAAACCTTGTTACCCAATAATTGTTGGGTTTGTTGGCTGAATCCGCGATGGTACAGGTGCGTCGCTAGGGTATTGCCGAGCTTTCTCAGGGATTTTCGAGAGCGACGCACCCTACGGTTAGCTTCTTAAGCTAACGCCGAATTTCTCAACTAAAATATCGCGGACTTTTTGCTGGGCTGGTTCGACATCGGTTTCGCTGAGTGTTCGATCGCCCGAGCGATAAATCAACCGAAATGCTAAACTACGTTGTCCCGCCGGTACATTGTCGCCGCGATACTCGTCGAACAATTCCACCGAAGAAAGCAAACTACCAGCGGCCTTCTTCATCGCACTTTGCATCTCCACAACCGGAACCTCCATCGGTGCAAAAAATGCAATATCCCTGTCAGAAGCGGGGAAACTCGAATAACCTGCGAACTTGCGAGTCGAATTGCTAGATCGACCTAATTCACCCAACAGCACCGCTAAATCTAATTGAAACACGTAAACCTGTTCCGGCAAACTTTTTTCCTGCTGCAATTGCGGGTGTAACTGTCCGAAAACTCCTAACTGTTTCCCGTTTAACGATAAGGCGGCCGTGCGCCCCGGATGCAAGCGCGGATTAGACGAATCGCTTGCATATTCCACCGCCAAACCCAAGCCCTGAAATACGCTTTCTAGGACACCTTTAGCCTCAAACCAAGTCAAAGGTCGATCGCGCCCACCTTGCTGCCATTTCCACACAGTTGGATCGCCTCCAATAATCCCGGCAACTGCTTCTGCTTCTTTCATAGCATCCCCTTCTTTCCAGAAAATGCGACCGATTTCAAAACCGTTGAGCGCGCCGTTTCCTTGCTCCAAATTGTAGGCGAAAGCATCGATCAAACCCGACAACATTTCCGTCCGTAAAGCTGAATACTCGACAAACAGGGGATTTGCTAAAACCACCTGATTGTCTCCCTCTGTTTTCACCAAAGAATAGTGCATCAATTCTGTCAAACCGGCCGCCCGAAAAGCCGATCGCACATTCCGAATTGCCGCGTATTCTGCCGACAAATAACCAGGTTCAGTTTTGCTGGGTAAAGTATCGCAAAAATTGTCATAACCGTGGAGTCTGGCAACTTCTTCAATTAAATCAATTTCCCTTTCCAAATCCCGGTAGCGGTAAGCAGGGACTGTCACCGTAAATACTGCGGCTTTTTCACTCGCAACAACTTCGCATCCCAAGGCGGTGAGGATATTTTTTACTTCTTCGGGTTCCAGATATGCAGAACCGCCAGTTTCTCGCCTTTTTAACTGCCCTAAAATCATATTTACTCGATCGAGACGCAATTCTAGCGATCGGCTAAAACTCAAATCACCGCCACTGGCCCTGGCCGTTTTCTGCACCGTCGCAGCGCCCTCCGCCAACTCCAAAATTAGGGCAACAGCGCGATCGCAAGCAGTCGTCAGCGCCGCCTGATTCACCCCCCGTTCGTAGCGGATCGATGCCTCGGTGCGGAGGCCTTGAGCGCGCGCCGATCGGCGAATCGTTGCTTGGTCGAAAATCGCAGCTTCTAAGACTAAATTTTGCGTGCCTTCGTGAACTTCCGTATCTTCGCCACCCATTACCCCAGCTAAGGCTACGGGTTTGTCGCTAGCAGTAATTAACAGGTTTTGCGGTTGCAAATTGCGGTTTTGTCCGTCCAAGGTTTTGAAGGATTCCCCTGTTTTGGCAAACCGAACGCCGATGCTGACATCCGAATTACCTGTGAAAGATTGTAGCCGATCGCGATCGAAAGCGTGCAGCGGTTGTCCCCATTCCAATAAAATGTAATTAGTTACATCAACCACATTATTAATCGGTCGCACACCCGCCGCCTGCAACCGCTGCTGCAACCAAGCTGGAGACGGCGCGATTTTCACACCTTCAATTGCCGTGCCGATGTAAATCGGGCAGCCTTGCGATTCCGATATTTCTACTGTCAAACTGAGGCTTTCTTTGCCTTCAATCACCGCACCATTTGCTTCAGGAATTCTCAAACTCGCCCCAGTCAGCGCCGCCACTTCCCGCGCCACACCCACCATACTCAAAGCATCTGCACGGTTAGCAGTTGCTGTCAAGTCTAAAATCACATCATCTAAACCCAAAAGCGGGCGAATATCGCTGCCCAATTCAGGATTTTCTAAATCGAAAATGTGAATCCCCGCTGACTCTTTAGCCAGTCCCAATTCTGCGAGAGAGCAAATCATGCCTTCGGAAGGAACACCGCGCAATTTAGCAGGTTTTATCTTCAAATCAATTGTCGATAAAAAAGTGCCGACAACGGCGACAGGCACATAAATATCCGCCCTCGCGTTGGGTGCGCCGCAAACAATATTCAAGGCTTCTGGTTTTCCGACATCGACTTGACAAACTCTCAATTTGTCGGCGTTGGGATGCTGTTCGCAGGCGATTATTTT
Source organism: Microcoleus sp. LEGE 07076 (assembly GCF_015207455.1). GTDB lineage: Bacteria > Cyanobacteriota > Cyanobacteriia > Cyanobacteriales > Microcoleaceae > Microcoleus. Next base: position 11,184 of record NZ_JADEWV010000085.1, on the reverse strand, counting down.
GCCCAAGACTACGCCGTGTGCCCAGCGGCGGCGGTCTTCAATTTCTTCGACTTCAAACCCTGCCATTGTCAGAGTTTCGGCTAGTTCTTCGGGGCTTTTGGTCACATCAACCAATTCCCGCAGCCAGTTTAGAGAAATACGCATAATTTTGTCAGTAGTTATTAGTCAGTAGTTATTAGTCAGTTGTCAGTTGTCAGTTGTCAGTTGTCAGTTGTCAGTAAGAATTGGTAATTCGGAATTAGAACTAACAAATAACAGTTAACAGTCAACAGTCAACAGTCAACCAACAACCAACAGTCAGTAGTCAGTAGTCAGTAGTTATTAGTCAGTAGTTATTAGTCAGTAGTTATTAGTCAGTAAGAATTGGTAATTCGGAATTAGAACTAACAGTCAACAGTCAACCAACAACCAACAACCAACAACCAACAGCCCACTGCCAACAGTCAACAGTCAACAGTCAGTAGTTATGAAGAAAAATCAAAAATTCTGACGAATGCCTTCTGACGGATGCCTTCTGCATTCTACCTTCTGGCGAATGCCGTTTGATGACTCTGTAGCTCCAGAATCAATTAGGGGAACCCTCTATCACACTTGTTGAATTATGTCAACAGGATTGCGGTATAATTAAGCACACAAGAGCGATCGGTTCAAAGCTTGATGGCTGCTGGGGGATGAGTAGCATTCTCATTCAGAGAATGAGGTATGCTAGAGACATCTAACTGCGCCAAAAGCACCTAAGTTTAAAAAGACTTTACACAAAAAAGGGCAACTTTAGCAAGTCTTTAAACTATCTTCAAGGATAATCTACCGCAAAAACTCACAGCAGCGACATAATCAAAATAGGGAAAAGATATCTGCCTAAAAGACTTAGGTGCAATTCCAATTCGCAACCGGACACACGACCCGCCGCCAACTGTACAGATAAGTATTTCTACAGAATCGGTATCAGGAAAATTGTGTCATGGAGCGACGCTGGCAAAATCAGAAAAACATAGGCAAACTCAATCAACATGAGCTACTGCGTAAATCCGGGCTGTCCCCATCCTCAAAATCCTCCTGACTCTATTGTCCAGTGTCAGACCTGCGGTGCGCGGCTGTTGCTGCGCGGTCGCTACCAAGTCATTCAACCTTTGGGACAAGGAGGTTTTGGAGCTACATTTCTGGCAAAAGACATCTCTTTGCCCGGTCAACCGAGTTGCGTCGTCAAGCAACTGCGACCCAGTAGTTCTTCGCCACGAATTCTAGAAATGGCGCGGGAATTATTCAAGCGAGAGGCGAAAACTCTCGGCCAACTCGGCGACCACCCGCAAGTACCTAGGCTGCTAGATTATTTTGAAACTGAGGGGCAATTTTACTTGGTTCAAGAGTATGTTAAAGGCTCGACGCTGAAACAAGAAGTCAAACAATCAGGGCGTTTCAACGAATCAGATGTTAAAAACTTTCTATTAGAAATTCTGTCGGTAGTGCAATACATCCACAGCCAAGGAGTAATTCATAGAGACATTAAACCCGCAAATATTATTCGCCGCACTCAAGACAATCATTTAGTTCTGATTGATTTCGGTGCGGTAAAAGACCAAGTTAGCCAAACAATGTTAGTAGACCCGGCCGACCAAGGTGCTAACACGAAATTTTCAGTCGGTACGTTTAGTTTTGCTCCTCCTGAACAAATGGCACTGCGGCCGATATTTGCCAGCGACATCTACGCCTTGGGCATGACTTGCTTGTACTTGCTGACAGGAAAGTCGCCCAAGGATTTAGATTTCGATAGCGTAACTGGCGAAATTGTTTGGCAGCCCCACATTCAGTTGAGTTTAAGTTTTACGCGGATTCTTGAGAAAATGCTCAAGCCGATCGTCAGCCACCGCTTTCAGTCGGCAGCAGATCTCATCAAAGCTCTAAATGGCGAATTTGAAGACGCTGACCTTTGCGAGGGTTTGGCAACTCAATTCAACTCTCCTATCCACACAGTTGAAGAACCGACGATATTTAATGAAGAGGGTTCTTCGTGGTCGCCGAAAACCAAAGCCCATCAAGATTTGCGGACAAACCAAAGCATTCGCGGTAGAACTTCATTCACTCAATCGGGAAACACGGGGATGCAGCCCAGAGTTTCCCGCAGTCTGGCGGAGTCCGGCAGAACTTTCGGAACTGCCGCATTTTCCAACGGCAATTTAGCAGCGCCCAAGGCAATGAAAACTGTTGTTAAGTGGGACAGCAACAGTTTGCGAGCGGCATATTTTAAAGGCAAGCGCGATTTTGCTGACTGCGAACTGTCGGGTTTGCAACTGCCAAAAGCGCAGTTGGCGGGGGGAAATTTTTATCAGGCTAGGTTGGTGAAGGCAAATTTGCAAGCAGCGGATTTGTCGGGGGCGAATTTGGGCCACGCGAGGTTAATTAAGGCGAATTTGCGATCGGCAAATTTGACTGAAGCTTATTGCAGCACTGCTAATTTTGAAGGGGCGGATTTCCGAGGTGCTGACTTGACGGGTGCTTATTTGACCAAGGCAAATTTGCGAGGCGCGAATTTGTGCGGCGCTAATCTGACTAACGCTACAGTTAGCGAGGAACAACTCGCCAGTGCGAAGACAAATTGGTTGACTGTTAAGCCCGATGGGAAGCGGGGTTTTAGATTTTAATTGAAGTCAGTTGTTGGCAGTTAGTTGACTGTTATAGTACCCTGCATAATCTCCTTTGAGGGCTTTAATATTAGGGTGCGATCGGGGAGTTTGTTCGCTTCTGCTCCAAGCATCGGGCAATTTTTTTCGCTAGGGCTTGATGAGCATTGACATAAACCTTTTGAGCATCAGGATGCAGAAAAACTTCATACATCAGATCGAAGACTTCTCCAGTTTGTATAATCAGTTTTAGGGGTTGCTTGATTTTGCTGAACTCGCTCTAGTAATCCAGAAATTGCCAAAAGTTCTTGAGTTGCAGCTTCGCTTTCGGTATTTGCTAAGTAAGCCGCAAAATCAGCAAGCACCTGTAATCGTTCTGATGATAGTTGCTGGAGTAAGTCATTAAGCTGGCGGTGTCACTCTGTCACAGATATCAAATCTGCTGAGGAGCGATCATCTGGGAATTATCCGTGCTTTTTCCCTCATTTTACCGCAGAGGATTTTTGTTTGTCAATCCCCCACTGGCGATCGCAAACTAGCCAAAGTTTACTCATCAAAATCGACTGCTAGATTCTGTATTTCTTATTCTGAATATAATCATCAATATTATTCAGCAGATGAGTTAGATATTTTACCAATTTATTTTTATCATCAACTAACTTGCTCCAAAGTATTTGACTCGAAGCATCACAAAACGAAACATTTCCATGTGCCAAATCACATCGAATCTTAACCACAAAATTCAGAATGTCATCTATTTCTCTACTCGCAACTCCTAAATTTCCAAAGAAGCCATACATATCTATGAGTTCCTTGATAGTTTTAGCATCCAAATTTCCCGATATGGGAATATTAGATGGATCTAACAAAACCATCTCATCATCCAAAACCGATTTAATTAATTCCTGAAGATTGTCAGCTACGTTATCCTTTTTGATATATGAGTCTCTGAAACTTTTACTTTTATCGTTCAGCAACCACAATCTCTTGATTTTCGGACTTAAATCTTTATAAGTTAATTGCTCGACTAAAATAACATCATGAATGGCAGTTATACCATTTCTGATAGAAGATTCGACAAGATTGTATAATAGCAGGTAACAATGAGACTGCAAGATTTTTTGAATCTCGCTATCAACAATATATTCACCTGATGGGAAGATGATTTATTTAGAAGATAATGCACCAAGTTGTTCAATTTTATCTACTAATTCAAAATATTTCTGGATTTCTGCCACTCGCCTGTTAAAGTCTTTAATGAACTCTTTCATAGACTTTGACTTAAAAGCTTATCCTTAGCACAGTCAATTCTTGGTTTCATATTCTCAGGCTTATGAGTTTGGTAGCAGACTATTAGAATTAGGAGTTAGATCGAGATTGCTGGTGTTGATGCGATAGAAAATATCATTCCTTACTTTTTCATCAGCTTTGTCTGAGAGAACTATCATTCTAAGCGAAGTATATTTAAACTTTCTTTGGCGTGAGGGTGCAAGATCGTTAAAATAGGAACCATTTAGAGAATCTAATGTTGGGAGATTACTCAATTGCAACTGATTTGTCATGAAAGCTGCAAGAGTCCTCACCCTCTGAGAGCCATCCACAATTTCTAGTCTTCCAGTTTCATAGATTTCTACGAGAATCATGGCAGGAATAGGAACACCAAGAATAATGGATTCAATGAATCGAGATTGACGATCTATATCCCATATCAATTCTCTTTGATATTCAGGGATATAAATCTCACCGCTCCCTCCATCATCTTGTTCCAGGTATTTATCGACTATGAATTCGATGGTGTATTCTGTGGTATGGTAGTCAATCTTTTGCTTTATTTCGTCAATCTGCTCTTCGGCGATATTGATGATGTCTTGCCTAATTGCTTGAGACATAAGAACCTGCGTCTATAATAACAAAGACATAAAAAGATACTCCAACTTTTGTTGGGATCTATATTATAGTACATTGGAAGGCATGGGCGATCGCGGTTTTCATTAAGCTTTCTTACTTTATAATAAATTTTTGGTAAATTAATAACTCCATTAATTGAGAACAACAAACTGATTTTTTAGGTCATACTCTGCTGTCTCTAAATTATCAATTGCCTTCACTATCGCCTGATAACTCATATTCTTAGAAGCTTCAGAATCTTGATAAACTGCCAAAATTCCTGAATGTTCTGGGTTCGCTTGATGTAATTCCTGAAAGTCATCACAATTGCGTGTCAGCACGACTCTCTCATTTTCTCTGGCAGCCTGTAACACGACTGAATCTGGACGATTCATTAAATCCAATGTATTAACTGTCGCTACATCGTGACCGGCTGCCTGAAGAAGATTAACTAAATACTTTGCTTGAGAATCTTCGTCAAGCAGCATTCGTAGGCTCAAGTTGGACTCCTTTTACTTCTAATCGATAGCGTTCCTCCTCTGCTTCTAATTTTAAAAGTTCTTGATTATTCTCACAGTAATCAATCACCTCATAGATAGCATCAAGTGGTAAATCCCAATTTTCGGATGCTTGTTCCGATGACATATGATTAGCAGTCATGTCTCGCCAAATAGTCGATGCCAGTAATTTATGTCCTTTAATATAAAGTTGTTTTCGCCAAGGATGAGGACGTGCAATTAAATATTGCCAATTCTCGATTTCTGGTGTAGTTTGGAGCGATTGAACGATCGCACTTAGCAGGGAAAGGCGATCGCTGACAGAGAGTTGGCTGGCTTTTTCTTTAAGCTCTTGCAGGGACATAAAAAAATACTCCAACAAAGGTTGGTATTTGAATTATAGTACATTAAAATCGATCGCGCTAAAATCACTAATTTGCTGCGTGGCAAACTATCTGAGTTCTCCATCGATCGCCTATTCCGGTTCTTAAACGCGCTGGGTAGTGATGTGGAGATTCGGGCGATCGCCAAACCTGAATCTGACTCTCAGGCTAAGACAAGGGCGATCGCTATTTAGGTGCAGTACAGCAAAGCATCCCAGAGATAGCGATCGCACTGTCGAAGCATAATAAAATCAGAACCTCAAACTGCCACCAAAAACTTGGGCTAATGCTGAATGATTTCACCAAGTGCCTCTTGAATAATTTCATCACTCACACCGTGACGCTTCAAACTAGCAATAAGTGCAGAGATTGTATCCTCTTCTAGGCGATCGAGATCGGAGCGAAGTCCTTGTCCAATGTAGGCACGCACTAATGGCTGATAACCGGAAAACCCAAGTAATGGTGCAACTCGCTTCAAATCTTCGATTACATCTTCGGGCATACGAATGGTAATCGCTGTCATTGGACGATTTCTATTCAACCTTTTTTTCAATGTCTCAAGTTTCATAGTATTCACGTTCCTTGCGTGTCGCTTTACGAGCCGAAATAATCCTGATGATGTCGTTTTCACGCTCAATGTAAACGACGTACAAGAGATTCCAACGTCTGTCTAAACCAATGACAGCATCTCGGGCTTCATCATTGCGGCTTGCATCAACTACCACAAGAAGTGGATCGAAGAAGGCTTCTGTGGCTTGTTGAAAGGTCACGCCATCATGATTTTTCGGGTTAACCCGAGCTTTTTCGTCATTCCAAACAAAGGTAATGCCATTAAGTACGAAATACACATTCATACTTTATAGTGTATGCAGAATGTATTTACATTGTCAATACGTTATCTAGATTTTGGATCGGACTCATTGCCATCACGATCGGCAAGATCGATTAAGGAGATTGCCTTTGGGTGCGGGTTCAATAGTCACAGTCATTTATTTGAGAAAACTGTTTCGGCAATTTACGGGCATGATACCGACAGCCTATAGAACGAATTGAGCGATCGTACTTTTGTAAATTAGGATACAAAAGTAAGCGATCGACAGTTGTTATATAGTCTCCTGTACTCCTAAATCCGGCTTGAATACTCCCTTTATCTATTAGTCAGCGAAGGCGGACTTTGTTTGTTTAGCAGCGATTTCACTCGCCGAACGATCGAGGGTAAAAGATCCGGATTTTGTATGAATGACCGCCCAAAGGCTTGTTAGTGCCTTGCGAATTAGATGTTACACCGCTGGAATTGTCATACCCCAATTTAGTATTTTGTACGGAATAATGTAATAGAGCGGTGTATCTAGTTCTAAGAGTAGTTGAATAACTACTGAGGACGAGCGAAAAAGCCGTCAGATACCACTCCGGCAGCAGATGCTGTATCAACAGCATAGAATCCGTCTGTTTTCTCTACTACGTAAATAGCCTTGCAACGACTGAGACGCTACTTAATCAAGTAGAGCGTCATCTCAGCAACACTTATTTTTTGGGAATACACAATTTTATGACCACAATCATGCTGATTTTAATCCACATTAGAGGTGGAGTTTCTCTTGTTATGAGTTCGGTACTTGCAGTTGCAAAACATTTTCGACTTGGGATAATTTTGGCTTTAGCATATCTTGCTTGTATTTTGAGTTATGTTCCTGCTGTTTCGCAAACTTCGCCAACTCAGTTACCTAATACCCTCAAACTGGGAGTTAGGACTTCTGTTTACCCGATCGGAAATAAGATTAATGTAAATTTTTTTACTCAATTTTTGCCTGAAAATAATTTAGTTAGACTTTTTTATGAAAATAAAATTCATAAACCAAATTCTGCTGAAGGGTTTTGCGGCACTTTTGGTAAAGAGCTACAGAAGGAGTTAGCTAGTAATGGTCAACAAATCAAAGTTAAATACATTCCTATTGTGAATCAACATAAAGGAGTCGTTGCACCTAGATATCATGGATTGAAAACTGGTAAAATTGATATTGAATGCGGTCCAAATTCAATATTATCTGGTAAGCTTCCAACTGGTGAAGGTATTGAATTTTCACAGCCTTTCTATAAAACAGGTGTGAAGCTTTTATTAAAAGAAGAATTAGCTGACAAGTTGAATTCAAAACTTATAGAGCTAAAGGAGATTAAAATTGGTGTGGTTAAAGAATCTACTACATTAGAACTCTTAAGTAAAAACAACATTAAATTTGTTGATTATGATAGTAGCCGTGAAGCTTTAAATGCTCTTGAGACCAATGAAGTACACGCATTTGCTAGTGATGCGCTTATTGTGTGGAATCTCCTTAAAAGGGGAGTCGATCAACCAGGACAACCTAAGAGAGAACCATACGAAAATTTGGAATACACTATCTACCCAAATAGCTCATCAACAAGCAGGTATTTAACTGGCAACAAGCCAACAGAAGAGTATGCTATGGCAGTTATGGGAGGTACGTCGTTTTCCAAGGATTTACTTAATGTGATTAATAACACTTTAGATAAGTCTAAATTGTCCAGCTATCAGCAGAGCTTAGAAAATTATGAAACAAGAGCCGATAATTTTTAGTGGAATATCTTAAAAAAAACATGGCGTTTTTCTAAAGATTATTTATGGGTGACATTTGTGCCGATTTTTTGGGAGTTATTAATTGAATATTCAAGTTCAAATTTGCCAAGACCAATACGGAGAAGATTTAGATTAATATCAGCCATAATAGTAGGCATATTAATCATTTTTATCCTCAATAGTTTGTTTTTAATATATGTGATTCCGCTGGTTTTCCCAGGTTACTAACGCCACTGAATAGGTCGAAATTCCTCAATCATTTGCTGCTAATAAAAATGGGTGTCGGAAAGCAACAACGACCTAGCGATCGGGTAGCTCAATGATGCGATCGTCAAGGTAAGAAGATACAAAAACTAGGGCTTGCCGGATATCTTCATCCTCTAGTTCGGGAAACTCTTGATGTAGCTCTTCTCGATCGGGATAAGTTGCTAGCAGCTCAATCACCCGACGAACAGTCAGCCGTATATTGCGAATACATGGTTGACCGTTCATCCGGTTTGGATTGCTTGTGATGCGATCGAGTTTCATGATTGATGATGTGAACGTGTTGAACAACTTAAACGGTCTCCATATTTTTCTGGTATAAGAAAAGGAGGCTATCAATTGGAAGAAGTTGCGGGCGATCGCGTTTAGTCTGTCGGTAAAAATTTTGACCTTAGATTTGGAACTGAACGAGCGCTAACAAACTTTAAGTTACTCCGATCCTGCTGATTTTGGCACGATTTCAAACTGCAACTGGGAACGATAAAAACAAACATTGAACTCCATAAAAAAGTTGACTTGTCCCAAAATCAGCGGTACATTTATAGCTTGCGTCCATGCAAATACAAGTTGTACGGGATCGAACTGTCCCACAAGAGCTTGAACAAGCACAACACGCGCTTCGTACTGAGCTAAATTTCCTGTCAAACTCAATGCTGTTGTTTGTCTTTCCCATTCATAACCCAGTTCAACTCCTAACAAATACGGAAGTACATTTACACTAGCTCCAGTATCTAATAAACCGGATGCTGTTACGGAAGCTTGTCGGTAGTTCAACCTAAGAGGCAGGTATGGACGAAAACTAGCTTCGCCCAATAAAGCATCACTGGAGACAAATGGGTATCGCTCGGTGTTAGGCATGGTTTTGAGTTTTAGCAGCTTGTAGCACTTTTAGCATTGTATCCGCTGCTTCAACCGCATCATAGGGCGACCACACTGGATAAGCTCGATCGGGTTTAATTAAATCCGTTTCTTTTTGAGCTAGTTCGGAAATTAAAAGCTGCATAATATATAACTGGTCTGCACGACTTAGCTCTCGCAACGTCGAGATTAGTTCTGATGAAACCATATCAAGTGTCCCAGTTAAGTCAGGTTTGTCTCTCTATTTTAGTCGTTTTAGAGACTGTTTCAACCGGATTGGGTGAAATCCTAAATAAAATTTAAGCGCGGTACAATACATGATATAATGTCAAATACTGCGAGTCGTGCATGAATGTCAAAAATTAGATAAATAATCTTATATACTCATGACTATTTTTACTCTGCGATCGATCAAAAAAGACTTCGGCATCAAGGAACTCTTGACAGATGCTAGTTTCAGCCTCGATGAAGGCGATAAAGTCGGACTCATCGGCACAAACGGTTCCGGGAAATCCACCCTGCTGAAAATGATTGCCGGTATGGAGTCGATCGACTCTGGCGATCGCTGGGTCAATCCAGGGGCTACAATTGTCTACCTCCCGCAACAGCCCGATTTGGACGAAAATCACACTGTTTTAGAGCAAGTATTTGCCGACAGCGGCGAACAAATGGCTTTGGTGCGCGAATACGAGGAAATTTCCGATAAATTGTCCCACCACCAAGGCGATACCGATAAGTTGATGGCGCGTTTGTCTGCGGTATCTGAACGCATTGATGAGGTGGATGCGTGGGATTTGGAAACTAAGGCAAAATTGATTTTGACTAAGTTGGGAATTGAGGATTTTGATGCCAAAATTGCCGATTTGTCCGGCGGTTATCGCAAGCGAATTGCCTTAGCAACGGCTTTACTTTCGGAACCAGATGTGTTGTTGATGGATGAACCGACTAACCACTTGGATGCGCTGTCTGTGGAGTGGTTGCAGAACTATTTGAACGGCTATCGCGGTGCACTGCTGCTGATTACGCACGATCGCTATTTTCTCGATCGCGTTACCAATCGCATCCTGGAGATCGATCGCGGCGACCTTTACAATTATGCTGGCAATTACGCTTATTATTTGGAGAAAAAAGCCCTAGCTGAAGAATCCGCCGCCAGCACTCAGCGCAAGTTTTCGGGAGTATTGCGGCGCGAGTTGGAATGGCTCAAGAAGGGGCCGAAAGCGCGCAGTACCAAGCAAAAAGCCCGAATCGATCGCATTAAAGATATGCGCGCAGAGGAGTTCAAAACAGCCAATGGCAAAGTCGAGATTGCTACAGCCGGCCGCCGAATTGGTAAGAAAGTTGTTGAGTTACTGAATATCCGTAAAGCTTATGGCGATCGCACTTTAATCAAAGATTTTACCTACAATTTCACTCCCGAAGACCGGATCGGAATTATTGGCTGCAACGGTGCGGGAAAATCCACATTGATGGATATCATCACCGGACGAATTCAGCCGGATTCTGGTACTGTCGAAATTGGAACAACCATTCACATTGGTTATTTCGACCAGCATTCAGAGGATTTGACGCCGAATGAAGACCAGCGAGTTATTGAATACTTGAAAAGTGTGGCGGAATTGGTGCAAACGGCGGATGGAGAAATAATTACCGCTTCTCAAATGTTGGAGAAGTTTCTGTTTCCGCCGAACCAACAGTATGCACCGATCAGCAAACTTTCCGGCGGGGAAAAGCGCAGGTTATTTCTGTTAAAGGTGTTGATGAGTGCGCCTAATTTGCTGATTTTGGATGAACCGACAAACGACTTGGACGTGCAGACTTTGGCGGTTTTGGAGGATTATCTGGAAGATTTTAACGGCTGTGTAATTGTGGTGTCGCACGATCGCTATTTTCTCGATCGCACAATTGATATGGTTTTCGCCTTGGAGCCTGGGGGCAATTTGCGCTTGTATCCTGGTAATTATTCGGTGTATTTGGATCACAAGAAAGCGGAAGAAGCGAAGGAACTTAAAGCGCAAAAAAATCAAGGTAAACCACCACAATTCGCTACCCCCCCCAACCAGGGCGGGCCAGGGGGCCAGGGC
>NZ_JADEWV010000409.1 GCF_015207455.1 Microcoleus sp. LEGE 07076 | reverse complement strand
CACATAAACTGCCTAATTATCAACAAGGCATAAGAGCTATGAGCCTTATTCTATCAGCGTTATAGGCGACTTGTCGCCCCGACAGCTCTCCTATAGAATTTCTCAATAAGCTGAGTGAATACCTAGAGATTGGTGTTGCTCCTAAAGATATGTACAATGAAATTTTGAATTCATCTAATATCAAGTGAAATATTTATAAGCTGAGGCGCTATACTCTTGATTACTACAGTTCCCCCTTAAATGCTTTGTCGAGTATAGATGGCAGCAGGGCATCCAGTTCGACGGCGGTTTCGGCTTGCAGGCGCTTGAGTGCGTCTACTTTGGCTTGAAGGTCGTCAAAGTAGGCAACGATGCGGTGCTGTTCGGGAAGAGGGGGGAGTGGAATTTCAATACTTCTAATACGTCCAACGCTTAAAGTGAATAGACCGCTTGTTGTTCTACTTAGATTTAGCATCTGATCTCTACCTAGAGGACTGTTCAAATAAGTGTTTAAATACTCAGGCATAAGTTGGGCTTGATTCGGGCGAACTCGAATAACATGATTTTGGTGAACACAGTCTTCAATTTCTCCTCTAAACAACGCTGTTCTGCCAATATGGTCAGCACTGCCATTGCCTTCAATTACTAGCACATCACCTGGAAGCAATCGCCATCTTTCAAGTTCTTTGTTGGAAACTTCAAAATAACGCGGATCACCAGTGTCAATCCAGTTACGTTGAACATGAGCTACGGTTATATAACGACGCGGATTTGCTCCTGGCACTCGGTCACTACTTTTCTGAATTCCACCTTTTACTTCACAAATAGATTCGATGGGCAGTAGATTTCTACTGTCAAACCCAGTGAAAGCTTTGAATGCCGTTGCATTAACTAAAGCCTCACTCTCCTCAATGCTTTGCCGACGCAGCCCCCGTGCCTCCTCCACCTTAGCAGCCAGTTCCTCTATCCGCGCTACAATACGCCGCTGCCCATCTAGGGGGGGTGGGAGTTCTGGAAGCTGGTTAATGCTTCCATCTTGCCTCTGTCTAACAATTTCTAGAAATTGGCTAATAGCCAATTGAATTTCATTATCAACAATTGGCACTTCGATATTCATTAACTTTTGACCGTTAACATTGGGCTGTGCAGACCCTTCTTTTTCTTCAATGATTTGTCTCCAATAAACATCTGATTGAAAAAAATAGTATAAGTAGTCAGAGCGAACCTCTTTCTGGGGACGCACGCGAATTAAGTAAGATGCAAAAACAGCAACAGGCGCTTCTTTTACCAAATGAGTTTTGCCAGTTGTGGCTCCCGTTCTAGCAAATAAAATGTCATTGGGTTGAAGCAAATATTTCTCCAGTTGTTCGCACTGGCAATAGGGAACTGTATCCCAATTAATTTTTCCATCTTGCAAATCTGTAATCCGAACCAGTTTAATACCTGAATTCTCTTGTGAAGCACTTGCGCCAAAACCATATTGGGGATGTTCGGTAATGCTAGATAATCGACCATTGGGAAATTCTGCTCTTAAAAGTCCATTAAATATAACAGTTGCAGCAGCCCGAACCATCATTTCTGATTGAGTTTGCTTGAAAGTCAGCTCTATCATCAATCTTCCCTTTTTAATATAGTCTTAATTTCACCCAAAATCTCTAAAATCCGCTGTTCTTTCGCCCAGATATCGGCAACTAACTGCTCTGGCGGCAGATGTTCAAAATCATCCCGAGCATTGGGGTTCTTCTTGTCAAGGTTAAAAATGGGCCAGTAAATTGCATCACCCTTAGCCTGAGACTCCTTAGCAATCTGGCGCTGTTGTCGCTCCTCTTCCCGCGCTTCGGCTTGCTCGTTCTTGAGCGTCCGAATCTGGTCTTGAATGACCTTATTTTGTTTAGCCGGCGCGAAGTCCAGAATTGAAGCATTGAGTGTCTGGATTTGCCCGTCTAACTCCTTGACTTTCCTGGTGCACTGGTTAGCGATCGCCTCAGCTTCTCTTGCAGCATCCCAACAGGGCTGCGCTTCAGCTTTAGCTTTGTCGTAAGTTTCTCTAAAACGGTACTTCCAAGTGCTTTGGTTTTCCTCCCGATTGTTCCACCAGGCTAAACACTTATTAAACTCATTATCTTGAATCGGCTTCGTTTTGCTGTAATTCTTGCGACCGTCAGATAACGTTAACTCATAATACCAAATTTCCTCAGTCGGGCCAGAAGCATCAAAAAATAACAGGTTAGTTGGAATGCCCGTATAAGGTGCAAAGACTCCATTCGGCAATCTAACAATAGTATGTAAGTTAAATTCAATCAGTAAATTTTTCTTAAGGAACGAAAAATAAATAACTTAATGAATTACTCAGGTTGGGGTACGGCTCGATAATTCCATTTGGGCAAATATTCGTCAAAGACAATTTGCATAGTAT
>NZ_JADEWV010000084.1 GCF_015207455.1 Microcoleus sp. LEGE 07076 | reverse complement strand
CCCCAGCCCCAGCCAATTCACCCCCCGCCGGCTCAAACCAAAATAGTCCAACAACACGAAATCTTGCTGCGATATTTCTTTTCCTTCTGCAACAATAATCTCGCCCTGCTCTACTGCGATCGTCACAGGTTTCACCTTTTGAGCCGCCAATTCAGCTAGCTGTTTGGTTGCCTCGGGATCTCTAACAAGATTTGGCTGCAAAATCACACTTAAACCCTCAACTGCCAAAGCTTGCGACTCTAACGGCACTTGATCTGCTACTTGCAGCCTCGCAGCTTCTTTCAACATCTCTTTTGGCAACCCCGGCGGGATACCTTGAGCCAGCATCATTTTTGCCGCCCGACTCATACCCGTTTGGGTTTGCTCCCAAGCTGCATCCGACAAATCAAACAGCGAAGTATCGTAAATCTGTCGGAGTCCAGAAGCCGAGGGTTTTTCCAGCGCCTCCACAGCATTGAGATAGTGCCTGCGAGCAGAAGAAATACTGTCTGTCAGGCTTTTGAACTCTGATGCTGAGACGGATCTACTGTAAGCTTGCAGTTGAGCCAGAGCCTGCTGCTTAGACTTGCTATCTGTCGGCGCAGCACTGGCGGGGGAATCCAAATTCAACTTCAGAGAAGTTGCGCTGTTGTCTCCCACCCCGACCAAAATCGATCGCCACTCCCACTCCGGACAGCCCCGCAAGTAAACCTGAGCCTGCGTTGAGATTACCGAAGGCGAGACAAACGCAAACTGACCTACATCCCGGCGCAGTTCGGTTCCCTGCTGCCAAAATTGTTGCATTTCACGCTCTATTTGTCGCTCGACGGCTCCATCGAGCATTAATATCGCTACAGCCCCAATCCGCGCTGATGAACGCTGTTCTTCAGTGGTTTTGCGATCGGGGATACTAGCACTGGCAGGAGCCTTAATCGTCTGAGGAGCTTTTGTCCCCACATCCAGTTTCGGCTGGTTGTAGAAACGGTGACCCAGAGTGCTGCTGAGGGAAACTACCGCCACCAGCGCCAACATCGGGGAACGAGCTTGATTTTTGAGGCTTGATTTTGAGGTTTTACTTCTAAATTTAATAAAACTGTCGGGCAGATCCCGTGTAGGGGGCGAAAAACGGTTTAGGAGAGGTTTGCCAGGGCGATCTGGATTTACTTTGCTGCCACCATTTTGCACTTTCGCAATCTGTTGGCGCAGTGAGCGCGCAGGCCCTAGCTGCTCAATATGCCGCATTAATGAGGAGATCGTATTCATTTATGTTGAAGCTATATTCACTGTTATCCAGCAGCCTTGTCAGAATTTGTGACTGTGTATCTCGATCGAGTTTATCCGAATTGCCGTACCTTAATATTTAACCGCCAAGCCTATTTTAACTGACTCTCGCCAGCAGTGAGATTTCCTTACCTTCGATTGTCCATCTTTAACAGAAACAGAACTCGCGCCTGGTCTTTGCCCAAAACCCTGTTTTTTGGTAGATTCCAGGTTTTGTTGGGGCAAGGGAGTCAGATTAATTTTTTGACGTTTTTAATCTTTAATTGACGCTTTTTTTCCGCTTTTGCTTTTGATACCATTTTTGAAAATTTTTGCTACCCAAAAATTGTTATGTTTGCTGGCACGGACGCTGTTTTTCAGATGCGAACCTGTTAGATTGTGCCTCGGCAAATTAGATGTTTTTCGGGAGGATATAATGCCCCAGCATTTGTAGTGTTCGCAAGCCGTAAAAAATGCTTTTTGCCAAACCGGAGATGCTCCCTATTTTTCTCACTATCCGCACCCGATCGACTACTACTGCATAACAAAAAAACAACTAATATGATTTGCTAACTCCTAATTCCTAATTGTTCACTGCTAACTGCTAATTGCTAATCTCTGCTTTCCCCTCCTGTTAAAAGCTCAAAACTTTATATTTTCCGAGGTCTAATTACATAAGGTGCAGCCACGGCGCGGGCTAGCGCTGTCGAATCCATACCTGCAGAAGGGTTGTAAACTCCCGCCCACACAGAAAACAAGTTATTTGCTAACTCGACAATTTTTACATCGCTGCCCGTTCCCCAGAGTGACGGCTCTCGACCCTCAGCGAGCCGCTGCGATTCAACCTCCGCCGAAGATAATTGTCGCCATTCTACAGGAATCGCAGCAGCGCCGTTGTAGGCTCCCGACAAAGCTCCCGTCAAAGCACAGGTGAGTTGTCCGGCTATTCCGCAGCGGGCAGCCCGCACCACTGACAAACGCAAGTCTTCTGGAGTGCTCAAGAAGCAGTAGAAAGCTAGGGCAATCGGCAGCAAATTTCCCTGATTTACAATTGAGTTAGTTTGTGATTTTTTTTCGCTCTCGCCCTGTTTGTGTGGCAAAGCTGAGGCACTTTTGCACAGGTGAGTGGCGGCTGTTTCTAAATCGGCTTTCTGTTCTAGTAGTATTTGCACTTGCAGCAGCAGCTCTGTTGAGGGATTGTCTGTTTTCAAGTAAGCAATTGTTTGCTCTATCGCAGTCGCGGGGTCAAGTCTTTGTTTGAGCGATCGGGCGATCGCATATCCGAATGCTAAAATTGCTGTCTGCAATTCTGATTTGTTTTCTGCGGGCAAAACATCTGTCGCCAGCATGATTTTTTCTCGGAGTTTGGCTTTATTTTCGTGAAAAAACATCGCGCAGGGTAGCGCAGCAATGGCCGCTTCGCAAGGGTTGAGTACGCTTTGAAATTCCGTGTTCGACCGAGGGTAGATTTCCGACTTGACAAATCCTTCCCAAGTATCGCGCCAATCTTTTAAATCTAAACCCCTACACCGAATTAAACTTTTAGTCCACGCTACTGCCAGTCTCCCGGATGCGGATGAGTCTGCGCCACTTAGCATTTGGCTGTTGCCAGAATTCAAGGCGAATTTTGTCCCGCTCAGGATCAATTGTTGGTGTTTCGTCAGTTGTAAAATCGACTGCAAATCTGCTGTTTGGGGAGGTATACCTAGGAGTTGCCTTTGGTATTGCAAGCCTGTAGAGTCTCCTAAAACTGCCCCCAGTATGGTTCCTTGAAACTTTCTCAACAGAGAATGCCGCATTTGAATTCAACTCAAGTTGTTGGTAATTGGTCAGTGGTCACTAGTCAGTTGACGGTTGACTGTGGTGAGCTTTCCAACGAACAGTCAACAGCGAACAGTCAACAATGCCCTGCGCGGGCCGATGCCCCATTACCATTGTTGGTGGTGATTATTTTGAATTCAACCCAAACATATAAGGGCTGGTTTTCCATCTAAAACCTGCCCTCATCCGATCGCCAAAATCGGTGAAATTTTAATTTTTAATCAAGTAACTAACTAGAGCTTGCAGCCCCAGCCTATAACTTTCTGAACCAAAACCGCTGATTTGCCCGATCGCCACTGCTGCGATATACGAGTGGTGCCGAAAAGCTTCCCGCCGATAGATATTGCTCAGATGAACTTCCACCGCAGGGATATTCACCGAGGCGATCGCGTCTCTAATTGCCACACTCGTATGAGTATAAGCTCCAGCATTAATCAATAAGCCTTGGTGCTGCCCTAACATTGAGTGAATTGCATCCACCAATACCCCTTCATGATTCGACTGCTGAATTGAGATTTTTACCTGGAGGGCTTGCGCTTCTCGTTCTAGCAACTCGTTGATATCATTTAAAGTCGCAGAACCATAAACTCCAGGTTCTCGCTGACCCAATAGATTCAAATTCGGGCCGTGAAGTACCAGGATATTTAACAATTTTTTAAATTCCAGCGCCACAAAACATTGAGTTTTGACTTGGATTCGATCGCCAACGTCAGACCTCAAATCCAGTCTCAACTAGCGGCGATGCCTCGGTTGGTTCACTGGAATAGGAATCGGTTCGAGTTCCGGTTGAGCTTCTGGACTCAGCAGTCCTTCTATCAGCTTGCGAACCCATTCTTCTATTTGTTCCAGCACCTTTTCAATGTTTTCCATTGAACGGATAGCTCCTTTTTTATAGTCTAGATTGCTAAACCGACGGCTAAATTTCTGAAAATTAAGCAAGCACGACTTTGAAAAAAACCAAGGTCAAACTTGCTTTCTCGCTTGCTGGTGGTTTTGAGCAAAGGAGAAGGCTCAGTATATTTGCCAATCAGTCGTATCTTATTATCATAACGAATCTTTACAGATAATCAAGAGGTAATCGGAAAATTACCAACAATTGGGGATCGCAGAGTATTAAATAAAGCTTAAGCTTGCGGTTAACTATTGACAATCGACAAAGTGTTAGGTATTTTCTACGCTTTGACAAACAATAATTTACGCCGGAGCCGATCGAGCGCCGTACAACTACTGAGGTTTCTAATCCAATCGCGGCCCCGGCCATCGCCAAAGCGGTATTCAAAACTTTCAGCCTCGTCGCCGGGGCCGGGGCCCGCTAAACCGATATAAACCAGCCCGACAGGTTTAGCATCCGTGCCGCCTCCGGGGCCCGCAATACCTGTAATGCTCAATCCCCAACTCGTATTGAGCCTCGCGCGCACTCCCGCAGCCATTTGTTTGGCCACTTGGTGGCTGACTGCGCCAAATTCGGCTAAATCTTGGGGATTAACAGCTAATAATCCTTCCTTAACCCGATCGTCATAAGAAATAATCCCGCCTAAAAAGTAGCTCGAACTGCCGGGAACACCCGTCAGCATCGCCCCCAACCCGCCTCCGGTGCAGGATTCAGCCACGGCGAGAGTTTGGCCCGCCTCTAGCAGCAATTTACCGACTGTTGAAGAAAGGGTATCGGTATCGACACCGTAACAGTCTAAGCCGGCAATCTGTCGCAACTGTTGTTCGATCGGCTCAATTAACTTTTTCGCAGCAACGGACGAGTCAGCGCGGGCAGAAATCCGCAATTTCACTTCGCCGTGATTGGCGTAGGGAGCCACAGTAGGATTAGTTAAATTCAGAAAACTCTCGACTTTTTCCGCCAATGCCGACTCAGCAATACCCCAAAATTTCAACGTGCGGCTGCAAATAGTTGCGCTGCACCACCCGCCATTTTGCAAATAAGGAACGGCGGTTTCTTGCCACATCAAGTGCATTTCCGCTGGTACGCCGGGAAATGTCATGACTGTGACGTTAGGAACAGGTTGCCAAATAATCCCCGGTGCAGAACCGCTGCGGTTGGGCAAAATGTCGGCCGTTTCGGGAATTAAAGCTTGTTTGCGGTTGCTAGGACTCATAGTGCGTCCCCGCTGAGCAAATTTTTGTTCGATATCGGCGATTATTTCCGGTTTTTCGATCAGGGGAACGCCAAAAAAATCGGCGATTGTTTCGACGGTGAGGTCGTCTGGTGTCGGGCCTAGTCCTCCGGTGAAGAGCAGTAGTTGCGATCGACCTACAGCTATTTCTATCACTTGTTTAATGCGATCGGGATTGTCTCCCACCACTGTTTGATAGTAGTGAGGAATTCCCAAACTCGCTAATTCTTTGGCTAAAAACTGGGAATTGCTATTGAGAATATCGCCTAACAGCAATTCAGTGCCAACACAAATAATTTCAGCAACCATTCGATTTTAGATTTTTTACTGGTTATTGGTTATTGGTTATTAGTTATTGGTTATTAGTTATTGGTTATTAGTTAGTGGTTATTGGTTATTGGTTATTGGCAACTAACAACTAACAACTGACAACTAACAACTAACAACTAACAACTAACAGACTATCGAGCGTGTCTCCAAACTTTCCAGCTAGCGTATCCCAGCAAACTTGTGGCACCCATCGCATAAATTACGCCGCTGGGAACCGAAAAAGCTAGGGCTAAACTTCCCACCCACAGAGTCAGGGCGTAAATAAACAAAACCGCAAATCTATGGGATAATCCTGCATCCAGAAGTCGGTGGTGGAGGTGGCGCTTGTCAGCAATAAACGGTGATTTGCCGTTACGGAGTCGATCGAGAATCACCGCCGACATATCTAAAATCGGTACAGCTAAAATTAAATATGGCAGCAACACAGAAGTAACAGCCGTAGTTTTAACTAACCCAATTACTCCCACTCCAGCGAGAGTAAACCCGATAAAATAAGCGCCGCCATCTCCCATAAAGATTTGAGCGGGATTGAAGTTGTAGCGCAGAAATCCCAATGTCCCGCCAGCTAAAGCGGCTGCAATTAGGGCTGCTGCCGGTTGGTGCATCGACAGACTGACAATCAGCATCACAACTGCTGCAATTCCGGAAACTCCGGCTGCTAAACCGTCCAAACCGTCAATCCAGTTGATGGCGTTGGCCATACCGACGAGCCAAATCACGGTAATTGGCAAGCTCAGCCAGCCAATATCCGTCAGTCCCAGGGAGGGAACGGTGAGAAACTCAATTTGTACGCCCGCCATCCAAGCGATGCTGGATACGCCAATTTGCATGAGCAAGCGTTTTATGGCTGAGAGCGAAAATAGGTCGTCTGCTAAACCGATGAGGAAGAATCCGATGCCGCCGAGGGTGACTCCCCAAACTTGGTATTCGTCTTTGGGATTGAGAACTTGTCCGCTAGCATCAATGAAGCCTCCACAGAGCCAGACAAATAACAGGGCAATCAGAGTGCCGAGAAAGATAGAGACTCCTCCCAAGCGCACCATGGGGCGCTGGTGGACTTTTCGCTCGCCTGGTCGATCAACTCGCCCGCTTTTGAGACCAATGGTTTTGACTATTGGCGTACTCCAGAGGACGACGATCGCAGAAACCAGAAAAGCTATTACGTGGTACAGATACTGATACGGCATCTGAAATCAATTTTAAATAGTGCGGGGCAATTAGACTGTCAGGCAGAGTCTACTACATTTCAGATGGCTTATTACAAGGAAACATCTTTAAGTGCGACTGGGGGTTTGGAAGCCGGAGATTTCTCCGATTGGAAGTTGCAGGAGCGCCAATGGTGAGGTTTTTAACTTAATAACTCTCGAATTAATGATTTGAAATATCGACTCTTTCGCGATCGCGAAAGAGTCGATATTTGGCGATCGGGCCCAGTTGAGTGGTATTTTTCGGAACCGACAAATACCGTTAGTCAAACCAGCCGAACCCGACAAAAATCTTGACAAAAAACTGCCCGGGCGATCGATATTTTTGGTAAAAACCGCTTCTCAATATCACTACCCGAAACTCTCAATCTTTTCCGGCTCTTTTACCCTTTTACCCGTACACTTCCAACTACCTATTCCCCGTCACCGATCAGGAAAATTAAGCTAATGCCGGCACTTTTAAGAACAAGTGCGGATATAACGGGAAGCGATCGCAAAGTGCCGCTACTCGCCGCCGGCAATCGGCCGCGACGCTTTCATCTTCGGGATTCAGGAGTCGATCGGCAATAATATTACCAATCTCGGTAAATTCTGCTGTTCCCATGCCCCTGGTTGTCATCGCCGGCGAACCGAGTCTCAAACCGCTGGTGACAAAGGGCGATGCCGGATCGAAAGGTACGGTATTTTTATTAGCAGTAATATTCACACCGCTAACTAATTGGTCGGCTCGCTTGCCTGTCATGTTTGCCGATCGCAAATCTACTAGCATTAAGTGATTGTCCGTGCCGCCGGAAACGAGTTTTAAACCCCGCTGCTGCAACTGTGCAGCTAGAGCCCGCGCATTTTCAATTACTTGACCCGAATAAGTTTTAAATTCGGGTTTTAATGCTTCGCCAAAAGCTACTGCTTTGCCCGCAATCACGTGTTCCAATGGGCCGCCCTGAGAGCCGGGAAACACTGCTTTGTCGAACTTTTTGCCGAGTTCGGGGTCGTTGGTCAAAATCAAGCCGCCACGGGGGCCGCGCAGGGTTTTGTGAGTGGTGGTGGTGACTGCGTGACAGTGGTTGAGGGGACTGGGGTGGTGACCTGTGGCGACTAACCCGGCGATGTGGGCGATGTCGGCGAGCAGGTAGGCTCCAATTTCGTCGGCGATCGCTCTAAACTTTTCAAAGTCGATAATTCGCGAATATGCTGAATAGCCGCAAATCAGCAATTTTGGTCGGTTTTCTTTCGCCAGCTTCAAAATTTCGTCGTAGTCGAGCTGTTCTGTTTCTTGGCTGACACCGTAGTGAAAAGCTTTGAACCATTTACCGGATACGTTGACCGGCGAACCGTGGGTTAAGTGTCCGCCGTGGGACAAATCCATGCCCATAATTCCGTCCCCTGGCTCTAGCAAGCTCAAAAATACTGCAAAGTTGGCTTGAGCGCCGGAGTGGGGCTGGACGTTGGCGTGGGCAGCTCCAAAGAGCTGTTTGGCGCGATCGATCGCAATTTGCTCGATGCCGTCAATAAATTCGCACCCGCCGTAATAGCGTTTCGTTGGCAGTCCTTCGGCATATTTATTGGTCAGCACCGAGCCTTGAGCTGCCATTACTGCGGAGGAGGTAAAGTTTTCGCTGGCGATCATTTCTAGGTGATCTCGCTGCCGCTGGAGCTCTTGCCCGATTAAATCGGCAATTAGCGGATCGGTTTTGGAAAGAAATTCTAAGTTAGTGTCCGTCACAATAATCAACCTCTTGACAAATTTTGGGATTGGGAATTGGGGATCTTTTACCCTACTACGGATTTTGCACGATTGACATAAATATTACATTGTGTTCAGTTTAAGCTCTTTGTCCCAAACTCTTGACATACAATGAAATTACTGGTATGAAACCTGCCGGAGGTATCAAATGTTAGTTATTCTAATGGAAAATCAGATGCTTGCCCCTCAGTGCGTTTGCCAAGGTTGTGTACTCGCCGATCGCACGGGCCAACCGCGCTGGAGCGGTGGAGAGCTTCGCTGCGGTCATCCAGTTGCTAAACCTACGGAAAATTTGCCCGATCGGTACGAGTGTCTCATGGGCTTCGTCATTGCCAATATTAAATAATATTCGACCCGCGCAGGGCATCGGGCATGGTGACTATTGAACCAGACTGGAGATTCAGTTCCCCTGCATCTGGTACGTGTTGAGTGCAAAGCTAGTTCCGGGCGAGTCGGAACACAAACACTGCTGCTGCGTTATCCTGAGTTTAACGGGAATTAATAGTTTATTGATCGACTCAGGAGACTTGATTATGACTTGGCGCGGATCTACAACTGTTCCAGACCGGATTTTTGCTTCTTTGCCTTATTTGCTGCCGCTGATTGACGGGCTTGCCTTTGGCAGGTTTCTGTTTACACAGTTTCCTGTTCTGCAACTGTTGTTGATACCCCTAGCTCCATTGATGCAAATTTATAGTTTGCCCTTTGCGAGCTTGATCATCTTCTTTGCCCTGTATTTAGGAGTAGTTAGAAACGAAAACATCAGTCACTTCATTCGTTTTAATGCGATGCAGGCGATTCTTTTAGACATTGTTTTGATGCTGTGCGGTCTGGTTTTGCCGATTTTTTCTAAAGGCTTGCAAGTCGCATTTATTGCAGAAACTTTGTACAACATGGTGTTTTTGGGTGCTTTTGCTGCATTTGTTTATGCAGTCGTTCAGTCGGCCTTGGGACGCTATGCAGAAATTCCTCCGCTTTCGGATGCTGTTTATATGCAGGTTCGTTAGTCATTAGTTATTGGTTATTTGTTGGTTGTTATTTGTTGGTTGTTATTTGTTGGTTGTTATTTGTTATTTATTCGGATCAAACCTAATAACCAATAACCAATAACTAATAACCAATAACTACGATATTTTCAAGACTGCCAATACCTTCTATCTCAATGCGGACTCGATCGCCTATTTGTAGCGGCCCTACCCCTTGCGGCGTTCCTGTCAGTATCACATCGCCGGGAATTAAAGTCATAATTTGACTGATGTAGGAGACGAGAAAGTCTGGGGAAAATACCATGCGATCGATCGGGGATGACTGTATCGGCCGATCGCTCCCATTGACAAAAGTCTGCAACTGTGCAGCGGGACTCAATTCGCGGACAATCCAAGGCCCCAAGGGACAAAATGTATCGAACCCTTTCGCCCTCGCCCACTGGTTGTCTCGCTTTTGCAAATCTCGGGCTGTCACGTCGTTGGCGATGGTATAGCCCCAAATCTTGCCATGTGCTTGTTCGGGAGCGCAATTGGTACAGTGTTCGCCAATTACCAAAGCCAATTCTCCTTCGTAGTCTACCCTTTCCGACTGCTGCGGATAGCGAATCGCTCCACCTGCGGGGATGACAGCGCTGGGAGGCTTGAAAAACAGCAGGGGTTCTTCGGGTACTGGGGTTCCCATTTCGGCGGCGTGATCGGCATAATTTTTGCCGACAGCTACAATTTTTGAGGGAGAGCACGGGGCGAGAATTTGGTAACTATCTGGTTGGAGTTCCAAATTTGTGGGTTGTCCTTGTAACCAGGGTGGTGCATCAAATACTTGAACGCTGTGGCTCAGTTGCAGCAAACCGTAATGGATGTGTCCTTGTGTTGTTTTAACTCGAACGTAGCGCTGGGCCATAGTATTTTAGATTTTGGATTTTGGATTTTAGATTAAACTATACTGAGAACTAAAGATGGCTCTAGGGATAATATCATGTCTTGTAAAATAACTGTTATAAGTTTGTATAAGTTTGTAGTGGGGACTTCAGTCCTCAGATTTTTATGAAGATTGAAGTCCGATGCTGCAAACCAATTTTGCTGCGATCGTTTGAGCCGACATCTTGCTAATTATTAAAAATTGATTGCTCGATCGACCTTTGGGATTTCTGCTGTATCATTTTTAACCCGCTTTCAGTGCAAATTCCGTGCAGCGGTTTGTCCCAGGAGTCAACGGGTAGCTGTGCTAGTAAGGCAAATTCAAAGATTGTGGCGATCGCCATTTTCGCTCGCCACTCTGGTAAAGTTAGCATTCGATCGTAATAGCCGCCACCGTAGCCCAAGCGATAGCCGCGAACATCGCAACTTACAGCGGGTACGAGGATTAAATCTACTTCTGATTGGTCTATTTTAGGAGCATCCGGCAGGGGTTCTAGAATGCCGTAAGCTCCAGTATGTAAAGCATCTCCGGGCTGCCAGATGTGCCAGGATAGCTCTTTCCCGACACAGCGGGGGAATCCCCATTTGCGGGGTGTTACAAACAAGGGACTTAAATCTGGTTCTTGGCGACAACTGAAGTAGGCGAGGATTGTTTTTGCTTGGGCGAATAGGGGCGAGTTTTGCAGGTGATTGCAGAGGATTTCGCTCTTTTCTCTCCACTCTTGTGCTGATAGGGATTTGCGGGTGTTGAGGAGCGATTTTCTTAATTCTGTTTTAGTTAATGAAGGTTCAATGCTGTTCATATTTCATATTAAATCATCGCTGCGGGTAGGGAAACGGCATTGCCGCGTCCTCAAAATGGGGGAAACGGCATTGCCCATTGGTGTCAAGTTAACGTCAAACCAGGAGTCTCTCTTGTTTGTATCGAAGCTTCGATCCCCCCTAACCCCCCTTAATAAGGGGGGGACAAGAAAATTTCTCAAAGTCCCCCTTCTTAAGGGGGATTTAGGGGGATCTAGACTTGGCTATGAACGAGAGATACCAAGGCTTTCAGTCTTAAGTTGTCACCGATGGGCATTGCCGTGTCCCTACAGATATCGTCGCTAATTAACTGGATTTGATATTAAATATTGTCTCACCACAGGAGAAAGATTGAATAAAGTTTCATTCTCTTGTTCCTCAGTTTCAACTAACGATCGCCTCCCCAAAGATTGCAGCCCGTTGAACAACTCTGAGGGCGATAATTCAGCATCTTTTAACAATTGCTCTATTGAAACTGGATTAGCTTCGTGGCTGAGCTGAGAGATTAGCTTTTTCTCTAATTCTGACAAACGATTTATCTGCGGGTGCAATGTTGCTGCCAATTCTTCCCCTAAGAATAGCATATCATATTTCAAAAATTCTGCAACCCTACCTCGGAATATTTCTTGAATGGTGGTGGCGACTATTTTCAACCACAATGGATTGCCTTGATAGGCGTTAATTAGGTTTTCCCATTTTTCGGGATTGAGTAAACTTTTTTGTCGGAAAATTTCGGTAGCGGCTGCACATATTCCTTTGAGTTGTAAGGTGCGAACTGGTGAATTTTCACCTTTTAAGGCGGTAATTTCTCTGGGTGGTTCCCAACTGTTGAGGATTAAGCAACTGTTGTGGGTTGTTTCTCCGATTTGTCTGAATAGCATGCTGTAATTTTCGCATTCTGGGCGGTAATTTCCTGCTAGTTGTCCGCTGCCCAGAATGGTTTGCACGTCGTCGAGGATAATGAGACAGCGGTTTTTTCGCAGATATTCCATTAACAGGGAAAGTCGATCGGGGATGCTGCTAGGGAGTTGGATTTCGGGTTGATTTAAGAGAAATTCTAGGAGATTTTTTAGGGTAGTTTCTAAGGGTGGGGAGTGGCCCAGACTTCGCCAGATGACGCATTCAAAGTTATGCTGAATTTTTGGGAGGAGGTGGAGGGAAAGTGCGGTTTTGCCAATGCCGCTTATTCCTAATATTGCTGCGAGGTTGCACTTTTCTTGGACGATCGATTTTTCGAGGGTGGCGAGTTCGGATGTGCGTGAAGCGAAGCTATCGCCATCAGGCGAATCGCACAATAATGAAATATGAGGTGCGTCTGCTAAGTCTAGTCTGGTTGGGGGTTGGGAGGTGTCTGAGGTGGGGGTTGATGGCGATCGATCTTTTGGAATTTCGGGAGATTGACTATCTGCACTAACATTAACGTTACAAAATATAAAATCATTACCAAAATTTTGTGAAACAATGAATACTTGTCGTCTCTCAAGTGCCGATCGTAAATTCGATTGAGTTACTTCTTCACCTAATACGTTTGATAAACGCTTCCATAATTTTGAGGCGATATTTCTGATGTGACCTTCGCTACAATATGATATTTCTGCAATTTTAGAGTATTTTTGACCTTCCCATACACCCAGCAGGATAGCTTTTTGCAGATCGTCCAAGTGCTCTCCTGTTTTGGCGAAAACCATTTCGTCGGCAAATCTCAAGACTTCTTGAACGTCCATTGGTCAGGTAGTTGTGACGGTTTTGGTTATTTTAGCATATATTTTCTGACATTTTGTGACAAAGATGACATAAGCTGACTTTTTTAATGATTAATATCTGACTTTTTCTGATATTTTCAATGTAAAAAAAACTAGAATATTAGCTATATTGATATTTAGTACAGCAGGTGAAATTATTGTAAGTTTAATGATTTTTCACCGAGTGTCAGGTTCGCAATCAACCATTTTATTGATACCAGGAAAATTAGGGGGTTCAATGGCAAAGCATATTTTGAAAAATCAACCGCTGGGAATTCTGCTATTTATGTCAACTTTTTGTATGTCTTTGACTATAAATTGGGGACAAGGAATAAATCAAAAAGCAATGGCTTACGAACCACATGAATTTGTCTTCATTAGTGGATTACCAAATTTGCGAAATATGAATCAGCAACGAGCAGATTCTGTCTGTAACAGCAATTTTGCCGAGCTTAGACAAGTAGGAATTTTCGATGAAAGTGTTCAAAAGAATACTTGGCACATCTGGGCACACGTTCAAAACGCAAGCTGTGTAATCAATATTAACAATTGGTCGGGAGCAGTTTCTGATGTTGATTGGACACCTAGCAATAATAGAAACAGGAGGATTCGGGTTCGTGTTCCAAGATTTAATTAACAACTGAAGTTTGAGGATAGGCGATAGCCCTTTTTTTAATCACATCCCCAAGTGCGATCGCCCTGACTTGAATTGAGGAGCGATCGCTATTATAATCATTGAATGGAAAGAATAGAGCAGTATCGCCAATTTATCCGCCAACTATTGACCTCTCATGCCAGTCTATATAATTACTCTGAGTTGGATGTTGAGTGCCAACTTGTGATCGATACAGAACATGACCATTACCAAATTTTAGATGTGGGCTGGGAGGGATACAAACGCATTTATAATTGTTTCATTCACTTAGATATCAAGGATGGTAAAATCTGGATTCAACGCAATATGACAGAAGCAGACCTCGGACAAGAATTAGTCGAGATGGGAGTAGCCAAAGAGGACATTGTTTTAGGACTGCATCCGCCTTACAAGCGTCCGTATACCGGCTATGGGGTTGCTTAGCAAAATGCCCGATCGCCCTTTTTGTCCTCAAGGGCGATCGCCCTAATTATTTTTCAGTCCAACTATTTCCGAAGCTAAAAGCCTACCATCAACTCGCTCATATTCATCTTCCAGTAGCCACGAGTGAGCCTCATCGTAACTTGAACCTAAAAACAATGGTTTATAATTCGCCGATGGCTCGTAAATACCACACTTACTATTTTTGCCACCCACTAACATCTGAATCCGAGGCGGGAAAACAATCGGATCTACCCACAACTCGATCAATTCCCAATCATTGATTTGTTCGACGAGGTTTTGTGCGGGGGATAACATAGTAATTATCGGTTTTTTTCATCAAATTCTGGTGCTGAATCTTCCTTATTAAAAATCACATCCTCATAAATAGCATCAATACTTGTGCGAAAATCTACGCTAGCCAAGTGAATTTCGCTGCCTTGAGTATAGGAATACAAAACCCACAACCCCTCAGCATTCCGACGGAAACACTCTACCCGCTCACGTTTTTGGCTAATTAATACATACTCTTGAAGCGTTTCTAACTCTTGATAGTCAGCAAACTTATCACCCCGATCGAATCCTTCTGTACCCTTTGACAACACCTCGACAATTAAACAAGGATATCTTTTAAAAGATTGAAAAGCCTTGTCCCCTTCATCGCACGTTATCATCACGTCAGGATAGTAGTAAATATTCGGAGATTCAATCCTAGCTTTCATGTCTGACATATAAACACGACAGCCACTACCCCGAACATGATTTCTCAAAAGTGCAAATAAGTTGCCCGCAATTGTCACGTGAGCGTCACTTGCACCAGCCATTGCATAGATTTCCCCCTGAATATACTCGTGTTTGAGCTGACTGAGTTCTTCTAACTTCAGATACTCTTCCAGGGAGATATAATTTGAGGTGCGATCTGCAATCATGGGCTTGACAAAATGTAAGTTTTATATGATTTAATTCGATCTATTCCTATTATATCATAAAACAATCGAACCGCGAAGCCGCTAAGAGCGCGAAGCGGTTCATTTAATCTTACGCCCTATTAGCGGCAGATGAAATGACCTCTGAGCCGATCGATTTAAGCATATTCCTCAATCAAAGCCGCTTCAGCATCGCGCCGCCGATTTATTCCTCTGGCAATTGAAGTCCCTACCCAAATCCGTTTCATTTCCCGGATTTGTTCAGCAATTCCCTGCACATCTTTTTTCCGCACTAAATCCCGGATGGCACGCATTTCCCGGCGGCGGTTTCCCTCCATACTCGTGCCGCGATTGAACACCAAACTTACCAATCCGCCTTGAACATCCGCAGGCAATTCTTCAAAACCTGGAAATGCTTCTTTAGTAAAATCGTAAAATTTCGGGATAGTTACAATATTAAAAACTTCCCACGCTAATTCCCAAGAAATAAGAATGTCTCGCACGCTAGCTAAACGATTTTTTGCAGCTTCCCCTTTCAAGCCGCAGCAGTTACTCAAACGTTTTTGGTCAACATCCGCTAATTTCTGCCAATCTTGGTTGAAAACTTCTACACTGTTGTAACCTAGATCGTAACCGATGCCGATCGTAATTCCTGATGCTCCTTCGGGCCAAGTTGGACGCTGCAACAGCTTTTCGTAATATTCCCGCCCGCCGCCAACCTCGAATTCTAAGATTAGCCCGATCGTCCTGTATGATAAAAGTGACGACCCCAAAGGTTCTCCGGGGAACAAAGCAGCTAGCGTTTTCGGGCCCGCAATTGAGTCAGCCAAAAACCCTTGATTGCTTTGAAACTGTTTGAGAGATGCTTCAGTTTTCGGCCCAAATTTACCATCTGCACTCCCTGGATTCAAACCTAACTCCTGCAAGCGTTTTTGCAGTTTAACAACATCGGAACCCGATGCACCTAATTTTAGAGTTTGCACAACCTGTTTTCCTGTAATGCGATGGCACAATAATTTTTGCTTGATATTGTACCACAACCAGGATTTCCCAAACTATGAGATTAATTCTGCCTCAGTCAGCAGGGCAAAATCGTGGGGATTGTTTAGCACGAAACCGTCATTTTCTTTAATTAAATCACCAAAACAGGTTACGGGCGATCGCGCTTCATAAGCTTTGAGGGCCAACTGATAATCATATCCGCTCAATTCCAGACTAATTTTTCTCAGCTTCCCCACCACAAATCCCATTAATGTAATTTGGCCTGGAGATTCTTCCCCCTGTACTTTATTAATCCATCCCGAGATTGAAACATTAGGTAAAGCAGTGATTAAATCGCTGAGAATATCTAGCTGAGAGCGATTTTCTACCACTTCTAGTGCTTTTAAGTTCCGACACATCACCTCTGCAAAATCATCAAAATCTTGGTGAGGTGAAACCAATACTTCCCCCTCCTGACTCACAGAATTTTTCTTGCTCCAAATGAATCCTTCATAAAATTTACGAGCTTTATACCAGCCATTTATTTCTAAGTATTTCTCTAACACATTTGGCTTAATTGTTTTCAGAATGTGACTATCTCTTACAGTTACTTTCATGGCAAACTTCCCTCGCTAATGCGCTGTATCATTGACTTAAGAGCTTCTACTGCAAACAGATTGCTGCGGGGTAAAGAAACAGTCACATTTGCTATATTTTGTGTTTCTGGCTGTCCCCGCAATGACATCCAGTAGGCACAATTTCTCATGCACAGTTCTGATTCTGACTGCTGCAACCAGTCTTCTAGATTTTCTGGTACTAAAACTACAACTAAGATTCGAGGTACTAGGGCATTCCTTCTCAAATCGTTGTAGTTTTAGAGTTTGAGCGGATATCGGATGTAGTCGCCGTCCATCACATCCCTTGAAGTACATTTCAATTGTAACTTCAACTCTGGAAAATAAACGCTTCCGTCACCGCTCCCAGCCGTGATTTGTAGGTCGATGCTGTCGAAGTCTAATTCTAACAGATCGATCGAGAAACCTGCCACGGCTGCAACGGCACGTACATAAGCTTTGCTGAAAAGTTCTTTCTGCTGGTTCAGTTCCATTCTAAAATAAACATCTTGCGAAAATAATATATATTACAATAAAGGTGTTCCACAAGTAATTATTGTAGGAGAGTTCTACCCCAGAGGCGATCGATTCATATAATTTCTTAGTCCGCGGAGGCGGACATCGTTTGTATAGCTGCGGTTTCAACCGCCGAATCCAAAAAAAAACCCGTTTTCTTGATGAATAAACCGGGTTTTTTTACACTTAAACTGCGTGTTTTCGATACCAATCAATCGTATTTCTCAGCCCTTCCTTAAACTCCACTTCCGCGACAAAACCAAACCTTTCTTTAGCCCTTTGGGTGTCCAAACAGCGGCGCGGCTGACCGTTTGGTTTGTCTGTTTCCCAAACAATTTCTCCCTCATATCCCATCAATTCGCAAATCGTTTCTACTAAATCGCGAATTTTAACTTCGCTATTTGTTCCTAAATTAACAGGGTCAGAGTCATTGTAAGATTGAGCTGCCATCACAATCCCGCGCGCGGCATCTGTGGAATACAAAAACTCGCGGCTGGGACTGCCGTCTCCCCAAACTGGTAGTGTTTGGTCTCCTCTTTCTTGGGCTTCGTAGACTTTGCGAATTAATGCGGGAATTACATGGGAACTTTTCGGATCGAAGTTATCTTCTGGGCCGTACAAATTAACTGGTAGCAAATAGATACCGTTGAATCCGTACTGCTGGCGATAGGATTGTAGTTGCACTAATAAGGCTTTTTTGGCAATTCCGTAAGGTGCGTTAGTTACTTCTGGATATCCGTTCCAGAGGTCGTCTTCTTTGAAGGGAACAGGGGTTAAATTGGGATAAGCGCAGATTGTGCCGACGCAGACAAATTTTTCGACTCCTGCTTCGTAGGCGCTGTGGATTAATTGCGCGCCCATCATCAAATTGTCGTAAAATAGTTCTGCGGGTTTAATTAAGTTTAAACCGATGCCGCCGACGTGGGCTGCTAGGTGGATGATGATGTCTTGTTTGTCGGCGGCGCGCTGGCAGTTTTCCATGACGCGGAGGTCGCAGTCGATCGATCGACTAACTGAAATTTTATCAGCATCCGCCCCTGCTTTGACTAATTGGTCGATTACCTGACGGCCGAGGAAACCCGCGCCGCCCGTGACTAGAATGCGTTTGTTGCTTAAATCCAAGCTTGTCATAATTTTATCCTCGGGATTTTCAATAAAGGTCGATCGACAATTTCCACTCTAAAATTGTTACTTTAGCAAAAAAGCTTTCCGCTACAGCAGGCGCTTGCTAACAAGTTTGTTTTAGCTGTCCCAGATAGGGAAAAATTGCTCAGTTTGTATCCGAACGTGATATTTATGGGTTTCTCGTCCTCAACGTTTTAATGTTTTTGTTTGCCCGCACAGCCGAAAATTTGGCGATCGGTTAACCTGGTTGTTGGAATGCCCGCACTAATAGCTACAACAATCCTCTCATGACTTGTGAACTGTTTGTATGGGTAATGCCCCCGTGCGCGAATCGGGGCAGAAACGGGACACTACCCATACAAATTGTTAGCAGTCACCACACCCGGAAACGAATACAAGCCCCTGACAGGATTCGGGGAGTGTCAAAAATTTTAGACCCTACTTCAAGCTTTCAGATTCATCTGTGGAGCAAATCCAAAATCTCAAATCTCAAATCTCAAATCGACTGACGGTTTAGTTTTGTGGCTCAATCAAATCCGTTACCAGAACCTCGTTCCTGCTTTTCTAAAGCTGTGATGTCAGCATCTACCATTAAATGTACTAACTGCTCAAAAGTTACAGAAGGTTCCCAATTTAATTGCTGCCGCGCCTTAGTCGAATCACCAATTAACAGTTCGACTTCTGCCGGACGCAAGTAACGTTCGTCGAACTCCACATATTTTTGCCAATCTAAATTGACGTAAGTAAAGGCCAAATCGAGAAATTCTTTAATGGAATGGGTTTCGTTGGTAGCAATGACGTAATCGTCAGGCTTCTCTTGTTGCAGCATCAGCCACATTGCCCGCACGTAGTCTTTGGCAAAGCCCCAATCCCGCTTGGAATCAAGGTTGCCCAAATAAAGTTTTTTCTGCTTGCCTGCGACAATTCTGGCAACAGCCCGAGTAATTTTGCGAGTTACAAAAGTTTCGCCACGGCGCGGAGACTCGTGATTGAACAAGATGCCGTTGCAAGCAAAAAGTCCGTAGGATTCACGATAATTTATTGTTTGCCAGTGACCGTAAACTTTCGCACAAGCGTAGGGACTTCTGGGATAAAAAGGAGTTGTTTCCTTCTGCGGAACTTCCTGCACCAAACCAAACATTTCCGAAGAACCTGCTTGATAAAATCGCACTTCTATGCCTGTGCGATTCTGGTAGTCCCGAATTGCTTCTAGCAGTCGCAACACCCCCATCCCTACGGCATCAACCGTATATTCCGGCGAGTCAAAACTAACTCGAACGTGAGATTGAGCGCCTAAGTTATAAACTTCTACAGGCTGAACTTGTTCCAGTATTCGGCGCAGAGTAGTGCCGTCGGTCAAGTCGCCGTAGTGCAGAAACAACTTTGCATCCTCGCTGTGAGGATCGACATAGATGTGGTCAATGCGATCAGTATTGAAACTAGAACTGCGCCGGATAATGCCGTGAACTTCATATCCTTTCTCTAACAGTAATTCGCTCAAGTAGGAGCCGTCTTGACCTGTAATACCTGTTATTAGCGCTCGCTTGCGTTGCGTCATCTGATTTTCCTTTGACAGGCTGTGTTAATTCACTTCGGACTTTCCGGGTAGAGGCTATTGTTGCCTGCCCGTCGTATTCTCAAGCTCTACCTTAACTCACAATTCTTCGATCGGCATCAAGGAAGTGTTTTGTTTGAGTAAAGAGTTTGCCGCTTGCTGTCAGTAGTCAGCATCAGTGGTCAGTAACAAACAAAACCAACTACCGATTGCTGACTGCGGACAACAATTAATATGCGCCGTTATTTTTGGGAAAAATCACAACTCCAATTGTTTTGAAAACAATCCACATATCCATCCAAAGGTTTTTGTCATTTGCGTAATAGAGGTCGATTTGGACTCGCCGGGGATAGGGAATGTCGTTGCGGCCGGACACTTGCCACAAGCCTGTAATTCCAGGTCTGATGGTGAGAATTTTGTTGATGTGACGGCCGTATCTCGGCAGTTCTTCTTCAACTAAAGGTCTCGGCCCGACGACGCTCATATCTCCTTTTAAAACATTCCAAAACTGGGGAAACTCGTCTAAACTGGTCATTCGTAAAAATCTTCCGATCCAGGTAATTCGAGGGTCTTGTTTCAGCTTGAAATTGTCCTCAAACTCTTGACGCAAATGCGGAGATTTTTCCATGATTTCTAGCAATATGTCGTCCGCATTTTCCACCATCGTTCTGAATTTAAGGCAATAAAACATTTTACGGTTTTTGCCTACTCGTTCCTGTACGTAAAAAATAGGCCCGGGCGAGCTTAAGGCGATCGATAGAGCCAAAAGCAGGTAAACCGGAGCAAACATCAGCAGAACCGATAAGGAAAACAGGATGTCAAATAGCCGCTTGAAAAATTCTCCGTCGAGGCTCTGTAAAGAACGAGTTATGCGTCTGTCTCCGTCGAGGACAGGCCCAAAACCGCGTCTCGCGATCGCTCGAATTACCTTACCGGAGATTAGTTGGCTGTCGGCAGTCATCTTACTCCTTCACTTCACACCACACACAGTCTCGATCATAAAGCCTCAAGACGCTTTGTTCTCTGAATTATGTTTCCAATACTCAATTTTCTGGGGCAGAGGGCAGTTGGCAGTTGGTAGTTGGTAGTTGGCAGTTGGCAGTTGAGTGTTGGCAGTTGACGGTTGGCAGTTGGCAGTTGGTTACTCGCTTGAGGCTGCAAATAGCTGTCAACCGTCATTCCGGCGCAGCCGGAGATGAGAGCAACTCTCAAACTCGCTAAAATCGCGGGATTGAAATTCCTGATAGCAGCGTTCCACAAAAGCTAGATAGCGCTGTTCAAAGACTTCGGGGGCAAACTCGGAGGCGCGCAACCGTCCCATTTCCGGCTCAAATTTGCCTTGCAACTGCTCAAATTCTTCGACTGCTTCGACTAATGCTGCTGCGGTTTGGGAGGGGAAAAATAAACCTGTGCCAGTTTCTGGGTGTTGGCGAATGTCGAGCACTGTCTCCAAAGCACCGCCTGCTGCATAGGCAATTACTGGTGTCCCGCAAGCTTGAGCTTCTACTAAAGCTATGCCAAAATCTTCGCAAGCTGCATAGACAAAGGCTTTTGCTTCGGCCATGTATTTTTCCACTACGGAGGCGGGTTGCCAACCGAGGAGTTGCACGTTGGGTTTGGCGATTTGCCGAATCATTTCTAATTCTGGGCCGGTACCGATGACAATTAGAGTGCGCCCGAGTTGATTGAATGCTTGGACGATCGCACTTACGTTTTTGTAACTTACCAATCGGCAAACTGTGACATAAAAATCTTGTTTTTGCCGCATCAAGGAAAAACGCTCGATATTTACCGGCGGATAAATTACCTCGGCAGCCCGCCGATAGCACCGCCAAATTCGGCGCGCCGTGTGTTGGGAGTTGGCGATCAAATAATCGACGCGGTTGGCAGAAATTACATCCCACTGCCGCAGTCGGTGCAACAAATATCGGGTAAACACTCCTGGGATGCCCCCTCCGGCTTTGCTGTTGCGGAGATAGTCAAAAGTCAAGTCCCAAGCGTAGCGCATGGGTGTGTGGCAGTAGCAGACGTGCAGTTGCCCTGGACTGGTGAGGATGCCTTTGGCGACGGCGTGGGATGATGAGAGGATGATGTCGTATGCTCGCAAATCTAGTTGTTCGATCGCCACCGGCAGAAATGGCAAATATTTTTGAACGCCACTGCGAGCCTTGGGAAAGTGTTGCAAGAATGTTGTGCCAATCTGTCGCCCGAAAAGATAGCTTTCGGGATTGGCCGATTCAAAGTCGATCAGAGCATAGACATCAGCGTCAATGTATTTGAGAATTTCCTGGACAACCAGTTCCGAACCGCCCGTAGCTAGGGGTGTCAGCCATTCGTGAACTAGGGCGTATTTGAGTTTTTCCACAGCAGATTTCACCGAACCTCCACACCCAATCACATTTTGGGATATCGCAATGCTTGATACGGTAGCAGTTGATAGTTGACAGTAGGTAGTTGACACGAAAGCAGTAGAAAATTCTGTCCTAGTCTCTGGCTCTCCCTTGTTTGGAAAATATGACTGTGCTTATTGACAAGAAATCTTATTATGCTAATACTGTAGGGGATTTACGATCGCCCCTTCGCAGATTTGGGCGATCGAACTAACGTGGTGTGAGGAAAAAATGTCCAAATTTTTGTTGTGGAAAGGACTTTTAGTCAGTCCCGCTGTATTGGCAGCAAGTTTAGTCATATCTCCCACAGTCCTAGCAGCAGAGCAGCCCTTAGAAACTGCCCAGACAGCTCGAGCCGATCAATTGCAATTATCAAGTGCTGCAACGCCCGCTGCACAGCCTGAAACAGCAGCCAAGACCGCAGACCCAGCCTCACTAACTACTAACTTGACTCTTCCGACTATTGAGAAAGAAAATCTAGAAGCAAAAGAAACTCCAGTTTCCCAACAGACAAAAGCACCGGAAAACACAGTTGCAGCAGTAGACTTAACCGAAACCCAACCCGCAGTTGCAGCAGCAGACTCAAGCGCCGAACCACCCGCAATTGCAGCAGAATTAAGCGCCGAACCACCCGCAATTGCAGCAGAAAAACCCGCAGCACAACCTCAACAGATTTCCCAATCGACTCCTCCAAGTGCCGAACCTCAAACACAGTCAAATGTTTTAGAACAAATCAACCAATACAGCACAGAAAGCAGCAGCGAAGCAGCAGCAGGTCAAGTAACCTCAGTTTCCCAACTTTCCGACGTTCGGCCCACAGACTGGGCGTTCCAAGCACTGCAATCCCTAGTCGAGCGCTACGGCTGTATTGCCGGCTATCCTGACGGCACTTTCCGCGGCAACCGGGCGATGACTCGCTACGAATTTGCAGCGGGTTTAAATGCGTGTTTGGATAAAGTTAGCCAACTGGTTAGAGGCGGTACGGGAAATCTGGCAACCAAAGAAGATTTGGCTTCTATCCAAAGATTGCAAGAAGAATTTGCAGCAGAATTGGCAACTTTGCGCGGCCGCGTCGATGCTCTGGAATCGCGCACCTCTGAATTAGAAGCAAATCAGTTTTCGACTACCACTAAACTCAACGGCGAAGTGGTATTTGCTTTGACAGGTATCGCCCGGGGAGAAGATGCTAACGGCCGCGACGCTGATAGAAGCACTGCTTTTGGCAGCAGGGTTCGTCTCAATTTTGACACGAGTTTTTCTGGCAAAGATTTGCTGAGAACTCGACTGCAAGTTTTAAACTTGGGTTCGTTTTCTACTAACAATACCAAAACCGCTGAAGGGGAATTGCGGTTTAATGCCGGGCCTTTCGGCGAGGCTAGCAATACTGTTGGTTTAGATGCGCTGCTGTACCAATTCCCCCTAGGCAAAAGCACTACTGTAATTCTAGAAGCCAACGCCGGCGCTGCTGACGATTTTACCAACACTGTCAACCCTTACTTTGACGGAGATGGCGGCAGCGGCGCTCTTTCCAACTTCGGTACTCGCAACCCGATTTACTATTTGACTGGGGCTTCTGGCATCGCTTTGCGGCATCAGTTTGGGGACAAACTCGAACTTAGTTTGGGATATTTGGCCGGCGACGCTGCGAACCGGGCGCGGGGTAGCGGTTTGTTTAATGGTTCCTACGGCGCTTTAGCTCAGTTGACTTTCACACCGAGCGACAGCTTTGCTGTGGGTTTAACATACGTTAATTCCTACAACTTGGTGACCGGTACCGGCAGCAATGCTTCTAATTTCCCTGTTCGTCTCGCTTCTTTTGGGCTAGATACTGAAGACAACCTCAAGACTTCTAGCAATTCCTACGGCGCGCAGGCTTCGTTGA
Organism: Microcoleus sp. LEGE 07076; assembly: GCF_015207455.1. Classification (GTDB taxonomy): domain Bacteria; phylum Cyanobacteriota; class Cyanobacteriia; order Cyanobacteriales; family Microcoleaceae; genus Microcoleus. Next base: position 2,459 of record NZ_JADEWV010000084.1, on the reverse strand, counting down.
AACTGGGTCGCCGAATTGCTCTTGGCGGTTGGGCGGGTTACACGAACCAGCGCATTTTATCAAACTTGGTTACTCCTACGGGTTCTGTGCAGCGGGGAGACCAAAAAATCTGGAACTGGGCTGTTACTTTGGCTTTTCCCGATTTGTTGAAAGAAGGAAATGTGGCGGGGATTCTGGTAGGTATGGAACCGCGGGTGACGAGTTCTACTAATCGGACTTTGCCGGAAGATAAGGATACTTCGCTGCACGTTGAAGGGTTCTATCAGTTTAAGTTGAGCGACAATATTTCTGTCACTCCTGGTTTGATTTGGCTGACTGCTCCGGATCACAATAATGATAATTCTGATTTGGTGATTGGGGTAATCAGAACGACGTTTACTTTCTAGGAGTTGTTTGCCTAGGGTTCGCCGGCGCACCTTTGATTGCAAAGAGCCTGAAATTAGATAAAATTAGATTTATTGCGTAAATCTTTGATTAATCGGTCAGCTCAATTCCGGTTGCACCGTCAGGTGATTGTTGACTGTTGACGGGCGGGTCTAAAAACTGAATAGTTGAGTGTTAACTGTTGACTCGATTTTATTATTCCGATGCAACCGTCCACGATATCAACCGCTTTTTCCTGGCAGATGCAGCGCCGATAATTTAAACAGAAACGACCAGCTTTAGCTAAAGCTGGTCTGCACAAATAGTTAAATCCGTTGTTTTTCTCACAGTGTTTTTCTCACGGTGAGGAAACCCAAGTTGCACGTTTCTTTGCAGCGGGTTCTAAGAGAGATATCATCTCTCTTAAGCGGTTATTTTGCAATATAATTTATTTTATTGTAATAAAACTTTACAATATAGAGAAATTTTTGGGTTTGTAGTGAGCAGGGAAGTCCTGGTTGGGAATCTATTTTAGTTGGATTGTTCGATCGCGCATCATATCATGCGAGAGCTTGCTGCGGTCTACCCCAGACAATCCGCTCTTGCTTGTAGACAACCATACCAGGTTTGGCACCTTTCGGCTTGTATACATATTTCGGTTCGGTATAAACCACCGGGACTTGTTCGCTGTGACGGGCGCGACTGTAGTATGCAGTCATGTCGGCGGCAAATTGCAAGTCGGTTTCTTCAGCAACTGTACCCGGTTTGAGACGCAGCAAGGCGTGACTTCCGGGAATTTCTAGGGTGTGGAACCACAAGTCGTAGTCGTTGGCGGTACGAAACGTGAGTTGGTCGTTTTGGCGGTTGTTGCGCCCGATTAATAATTCAAAGCCGCTGGGGGTTTGATAGCGGTGAAATTCGATCGCAGCATCTTTGTCGGTACTGCGGTAATCTGGTACATCTAGATATTTTTGTTGGATCAGTTCTTCGCGGATTTCGGCGAGGGTTTGCAAATCTTGGGTGTTGCGGTAGGTTTCCAATACCGAAAGCGCCGCTTCGACTTGTTCTAAATAATCAATTTCTGCTTGTACGGCGGCTAACAAAGGTTCTACGGCAATCCGAGCTCTTTTAAGTTTTTGGTTTTTTTTGTAAATTGCTTGAGCGTTTTGAACGGCGTTTTTTTCCGGGTTTAGGGGAATGGTAACTGGTTTTTCGGTTTCAAAGTCGGGGAGGGAAATTGATTTCATTCCCGGTTGCCAATGCTGCAAGTTTGCCATTAGCAAGTCGGCTTGAGATTTGTGGGTGTCGGCACCTGCAGATTGCTGCAAGCGTTCTTTAAATGTGTTGGCTTTGAGGCGCAGTTTGGCGAGGATGTTGTTGAGTTTTTGGGTAAGCTGATGCCGCAGTTGGGCGAATAGTTGTTGGTTGATTTCGCCAGTGTAGTAGGTGTTGAGTAATTCTTGGACGGAAGAGACGGAAGAAGGAAGAAGGAAGAAGGAAGAAGGAAGAGGGGAGTTAGATTCGTTTTCGGGATTTGTTTCTATTTCGTCGGGTTTTGGCCAGTCGATGACGCTGTAGCCTTCGGGGGTGAAACTCGGTTGAAATTTGGAGTTTTCTAGGCATTGCAGCCAGTATTGCCAGCGGTGAAATAGTTGCTGCCAATCGTCGGGATTGAGGCTGTCGGTGGGTTGTTCGGGGTCTAAAGAGGCCGATCGAATCATGGACGCAACTAAGCTTTTACTCAACCCTCGGTAATTCTTCAACAGATTAGTCTTTAATTGCCCGGGAACCAGGCTAATTCGTTCTTGCCAGCGGTTTTGAGGTTCGCTCAGACTCGGCACTGCATCGGTCAAAGACGGGGGCAATTCGTAGGGTTGTCCGGTTTGGATGGGGCGGACGGTGGACTGTTTGGCGCTGACTTGGTGGGCGCAGGTGACAACCAGATTGTCTTGGGCGGTAAGAATGATGTTGCTGTACTTACCCATGATTTCGGCGTAGAGATGCCAGAGTGCCTGTTCGCCCGGACGTTTGGCGAATTGCAAGTCTATGACGCCTTCCCAAGGTGGTACGGGGGCGATGGCAACTAAGGCTAAACC
>NZ_JADEWV010000083.1 GCF_015207455.1 Microcoleus sp. LEGE 07076 | reverse complement strand
GTACCCAGAATCGCGCCCGCCCCGATGTCCAGATCGCCTTCACGGGCGTGAAGAATAGCTCCCATACCGATACACGCACCGGCGGCGATCGAGATCCGACTGCCCGGATCTGCTTGCAGGATGACTCCTGGGGCGATCGCCGCACTTTCATTCACAACTACATCGCCACTCATCAAAATCTGAAAGTTGCTACTTAATTGCAGTGGCGATAAATACATTCAACTTTTCCCTGAAATGAGCTATTTTTTTAGATAAAAGCACTTTAATTTATGGGTTTTATTGACAAAATAAAATTTAACTGCATCCATCCAATCAACGAGAATTTACTAATAGTGAAAACCTCGATCGAGACTGAATCCAGACTAAATTACGCAGGCTGAGCCTTGCGTACCTTACCGATGTAACTAACGCATCAAAACTTTTTTGCCTAAGTTTTGTTCCGGCTTTAAGATTTTCTATAAAGTTTGAGAAAATCTTAAATTTTGCCCAAAAAAACTCAATCGAGCTATCTAACTCTCTCAAACCAAACTTGAATTACAGGGTTTGTTCTCCCATCAGCCCAACGCGAGCACTTAACGGGAGAAACAAACTAATTACCAGACAAATTAAGGGCGCTGGATAATTTCTTCTAGTACGCGGCGCTTGGCTTTGGAGTCGATACCGAGCAAGCGGACATACTCGCCGCTGTGTTGTTCCAGACAGCTTTCGAGAGCAGAAATTACTTCGGATTCGCGGTTGGAGGCGATCGGCGCGCAACTACTCCAAGAACCGGTGCGGAAACGGCGCGGGTCGGCGTGTTCCGTGCCAATTTTGTAGCCTTGGGAGAGCAGGTTGCGGATTTGCTCGATCGTCTTGCCAGTCAAAATGCCGCTGCTCGCCACCGCACCCGTGTAAGCTTGTTTGAATCCCCGTGGTTTGTATTCCGACGTTCCAGTCGGCTTAGCCGATTGACCCACCGGGCCGTCGGGACGCTGAATAATTTCTTCAACCAGGCGGCGCTTAGCTTTCGGATCGATCCCGATCAAACGCACGTATTCGCCTGGGTACTGGTTCATCACAGATTCTAAAGCGGCGATCGCCTCAGATTCGTTTCTAGTTTGCAGCGAAGCCCCGCTTTGCCAAGAACTGGTACGGAAGCGGCGCGCGTCAGCGTGTTCCGTCCCCACCTTGTAACCTTGAGCTAGCAAGCCGCGAACAGTCGCCACTGTTTCGGCACTCAATTTGCCGCTGGACACATAACTGGGATTGTAGTGAGAAGCTGCTTGTGCAACTTTACCGTTAGATTTGTAAGTTTGAGTTCCGTTAGAACCGTTAGAGCCGTTGTCTCCCGGTCTTTGGACGATTTCTTCTAATACGCGGCGCTTAGCTTTGGTGTCAATCCCGATCAAGCGGACGTATTCTCCTTGATGCTGAGCCATGCAAGCTGACAAAGCCGCCATGACTTCTGAGTCGCGGGTTGAGGAAATCGGGCCGCAAGTGCGCCAAGAACCTGTACGGAAGTGTCGCGCGTCGGCGTGTTCGGCTCCCACGCTGTATCCTTGGGCTAGTAAATTGCGGATGCTATCGGCTAGAGAGGAACTTAATTGTGTGCCGGTGTGGGTAGAATAATTCATTTGAGTGATATTTGGGTTTTTAGCTTGCTCGTTGCGAATTGGTGCTAGACAGGCAATGTTGTCAGCGCAGCGATAACCGGTTCTCAGAGCATCATTGATGCCGATGACGTGGGTCGCGAATTTTACATCTGAATCTAGAACGTCTGGCAAGCGATCAGCTTGCTGCTGATTAGTGATGACGGCTCCCGAAGGTATGTACTTACCGGGGGGAATCTCCACATCTTGAATCAATACGTGCATCATGACAATGCAGCCGCTGCCCACTCTGGCATTGAACACCGTAGAGCGAAAGCCGATAAAGCAATCGTCGCCCACGTAGGCCGGGCCGTGAATTAAAGCCATGTGCGTCAGGGAAGTATTCTTACCCACCCACACTGAATAGGAGTTGTCGTCGTCTCCTTTGACTCTGCCTTGTTCTAGGCCGTGAATCACTACTCCGTCTTGAATGTTGCTACTTGCTCCGATATAAAATGGAGTGCCTTCATCAGCGCGGATAGATGTCCCGGGGGCAATCATCACATTCGAGCCGATATGCACATCCCCAATAATGTTAGAAAAGGAATGTACGTAGGCGGTTTCGTGAATTTTGGGCTCAGCCAAGTTTTTCGACCAAGGCGTCGGGGGAGCCGCAATGCGGCGGGATGCCATAAATTAAGTTCTCCTAAACTGAATTTTTTTTTGTTAGTTGTTAGTTGTTAGTTGTTAGTTGTTAGTTGTTAGTTGTTAGTTGTTAGTTGTTCACTGTCAACTGCTTTCCTGCCAACTGTCAACTGCTTTCCTGTCAACTAGCGGTACGGGTCGTCTTTTTTACTGTAAATGAGGCGGTTTTCTACATTGACAGTATCTATAATTCCTACTACCAGAGCATCGAGCGGACGGTTTTCGCTTCCGGGCGCGATCCGGGCTGCGCTGCCTCTGGTCACTAAAACCCATTCATCGATACCGGCGCCCACACAGTCAGCGGCTACCTCATATCCGGGAACTGGCGAACCTTCTTCATTGATGAATTGCAGCAGTAGAAATTTCGATCCTCTCAGCGTCGGCTCTTTTTGGGTACTGACAACTGTGCCGAGAACTTTGGCCATTTGCATTTTAGGTAATTGGTAATTGGTAATTGGTAATTGGTAACTGTCATTTTTACACTGTCACTTGTCATGCTTTTATTAGCTTTACTCAGTCCCCTGTCTTCATTTTAGAATTTTTTTTCTAATAACTAATGACCGAGCGCTGATGACTGATGACTCGCCACCGGCTAAAAAATGAATACAATTTCTAGACGATAGTGAGAGTCGATTCCAAAAATTTAGACTAGAATTAAAGCTCCCAGATTGCATCTGTGGAGTCAATTCTAAAATCTAAAATCTAAAATCTAAAATCTAAAATCGCATGACAGATTGCTAACAACCAATATCCCATGCCCGCATCAATTAAAAATTAAAAATGCTAAATCAAAAACTTTGCGCTTTTTAATTTTTAATTTTTAATTTTTAATTACCAAACGCTCCTAACAGCCGATCGATCGCCCGTCTTAAGATCTGTTGAGGGGGCGAATTCCGCTCACGCCTTCGCGGAACTGTTCTACAGCTTCGGTGTAGCGAATCGGCAGCACGTACTCCAAGTTTTCGTGAGGGCGGGCGATAATGTGGGTGGACATCACTTGTCCGCCGTTAACGCGCTTCACCGACTCTACTCCAGCGGCTACGGAAGCTTGCACTTCCGAGACATCTCCTCTTACAATGACTGTAACGCGAGCGCTACCGATTTTTTCGTACCCTACCAAGGTGACGCGGGCTGCTTTGACCATCGCGTCAGCAGCTTCCACAACTGCGGGGAAGCCTAGGGTTTCGATCATGCCAACTGCAATTGCCATTGGTTTTACTCCTGATTGAATATTTGGGGAACTAAACTGTTAATTTTTGACGTTCGCGCTGATTTTCGTCCAACTTTTGGTCAAACGAAATTTCTGTGCGCGTGGAACTTAGTAGCCTCGGAACTGTTCTACAGCTTCTGTATAACGAATCGGCAGAACGTATTCTAGGTTTTCGTGGGGGCGAGCGATGATGTGGGTAGAGACAACTTCTCCGCCGTTCACCCGCTTGACGGATTCGACTCCGGCTGCGACTGAGGCTTGGACTTCCGACACGTTGCCGCGCACAATTACGGTGACGCGGGCGCTGCCGATTTTTTCATAGCCCACGAGGGTAACGCGAGCAGCTTTAACCATAGCATCGGCAGCTTCCACAACAGCGGGAAAACCTTTTGTCTCAATCATTCCCACGGCAATTGACATTTTTGAATCTCCAATTTAAGGCTTAGCGGAATTACCGTTACAAATCTTTGATAAATCTCAAAATTTGGACGGGAAGTACCACATTATTTAGGAATGCAGTGTAAAGCTTCCTATCCTTATAGAATAGGGGAAGCTGTCCACCTTGACAATATAAACTAACATCATAATGTTTAATAACAAAAATTAAAAATTTTGATGTTACTTAAAATAATTTAATATTTATTTAATAATCTTAATATTGAGAGGAGTAGATGTGGGTGGCGATCGGAGAGTCGAGTGAGTAGAAATACTTGTAAAGTAGAGTTCGGTACGTAAAAGCAGGGCTGATGAAAGTTGGGAAAGTTGGGGATTTCAAAAGAGGGATCGCGAGCAAACAGGCACAAAAGGCGGTATAGGAAATCTGCGGGCTTTTTTTGTTTGATTGCCGATTCTGAAAAAACAGTAAATTTGTATTCAGATAATTATCATTTTTGATGGTTTCAATGTATAGTTAATTTTAGGTGAAAATTATTTTGCCACAACTATACGATCGAGTTTAGTCAAAGTTTTAGGGTGTCGGGCGATCGCCTGGAACTGCTTTTGGATCGAAGCAGCCAGTAATTTGAAGTTTAAGGAATAAATTAAATGACTGAATTTCTCCTCCAAGCCTGTTGGTGGGTTCCTTTATATGGCTTAATTGGGGCAATTTTAACTTTGCCGTGGTCTACGGGAACCGTTCGCACAACAGGGCCCAGACCCGCAGCTTACTTCAATTTGCTGATGACTGTATTGGCTTTCATCCACGGATCGGTGATTTTTAGAGCAACGTGGGACCGACCGCCCCAACAGTTGCTCGTACACTGGGTGCAAGCAGCAGATTTAGATTTGTCTTTTGCCATAGAAATCTCCACCATCAGCGTCGGAGCAATGGAGTTAGTGACAGTTCTGAGTTTGCTAGCACAAATTTACGCTCTCGGCTACATGGAAAAAGACTGGGCGCTAGCTCGATTTTTTGGGCTCCTCGGTTTTTTTGAAGCAGCAATTAGCGGCATTGCCATTAGCGACTCGCTGCTGCTAACTTACGCTTTGCTGGAAATGCTGACGCTTTCAACTTATTTGCTAGTAGGGTTTTGGTACGCTCAACCGCTGGTAGTAACGGCGGCTAGAGATGCGTTTTTAACAAAGCGTGTAGGAGACGTACCGCTGCTGATGGGAGTAGTGACACTTTCAACTTTAGCGGGAAGTTTGAATTTTTCCGATTTAGAAACATGGGCGGAAACTGCAACCTTGTCTCCTGTGGTAGCGACTCTTTTAGGGTTGGCTTTAATCGCCGCACCTACAGCCAAGTGCGCTCAATTTCCTTTCCATTTGTGGCTTGACGAGGCGATGGAAGGGCCCAACCCGGCTTCGATTATGCGGAATACGGTAGTTGTGGGTGGTGGGGCTTATGTTTTGATTAAACTTCAGCCTGTTTTGGCGCTTTCGCCCGTGACGGGTGCGGTGTTGGTGGTTTTGGGTGCGGTGACGGCGATTGGCGCTTCCTTGGTGGCGATCGCCCAAATCGACATCAAAAGAGCATTATCGCATTCTACCAGCGCTTCCTTGGGTTTAGTGTTTATCGCCGTGGGGCTCAATCAAGTTGACATTGCTTTGCTGCTGCTGTTCGCGCACTCGATCGCCAAAGGACTATTATTCATGAGCGTAGGGTCAGTGATTCTGACAACCAACACTCAAGATTTAACAGAAATGGGTGGGTTGTGGTCAAAGATGCCCGCCACGACTGCGGCTTATTTAGTAGGCGCTGCGGGGATGGTAGCGCTGCTGCCGATGGGCAACTTTTGGGCGATGCGGCGCTGGCTCAACGGTTTTTGGACGGTGCCGTTGTGGTTGGTAGTTGTATTGCTTTTGGTTAACGGTTTAACAGCGCTAAATTTAACCCGCATATTCGGTTTAGTGTTTGTGGGAAAACCGCAGCCGAAAACTCGCAGAGCTCCCGAAGTTGGTTGGCCGATGGCTTTGCCGATGGTAATTTTGACAGTATTCGCGCTGATGGTGCCTTGGATGTTGCAGCAGTGGCAACTGTTAATTAGTTGGACTGGGCCTTGGGCGGAAACTGGGGATTTTGATACTTTAAATTTGCTGTTGAAGACTCTGGAAGTTCCGCTGTTAATGTTATCTGGGTTGATAGGCGTTGCGGTTGGGGTGGCGATTTATTGGTACGGGGTTTTACCTCGACCGGTGCGGCTGCCGATGCCGGCGGTGCAGGATTTGTTTGCTTACGACTTTTATATCGATCGAGTTTACCGCTTGACTGTGGTTTTGGCCGTGGCTTCTATTGCTAAAATCAGCGCTTGGACTGACAAGTACGTGGTAGACGGGGCGGTGAATTTGTTTGGTTTTGCCACAATTTTCAGCGGTGAAGGGTTGAAGTACAGCGGCACCGGTCAGTCGCAGTTTTATGTGTTGACTATTGCGGGGGGGGTTGCTGGGTTGCTGGCGCTGATTATTTGGCAGTTTTAAACCGCAGGGGAGGGCAGATGAATTTATTCTGGGTTTGTCTGCTTTCGCTCTAGTTTTATTGAATTTTTAACCTGAGATATCAGCGGATGAACGCGGATGTTTTATTTGGGGTTTGTCTGCTTTTTTCTCTAGTTTTACTCAAATTCTATCGGCCACAATTCTGTCACCGCAACTTCCCAACCGGGCAAAAGTTCGGGAAGAGAAATCATGTCGCCGTCTCTCAACACAACTGGCTCGGCTGTCGGAGTGTAAATTGTTACTGTGCGATCGTCTGGGTCGATTAATATTCCTACTTTTGCTCCGAGTTCGATGAATGAGAGAATTTTTTCTCGGAGGGGTTTGAGGCGATCGGACTGAGATTTGATTTCTACAACTAAGTCGGGAACGAGTTCGGCAAAATACCGTTTACTTTGTTTGAGGCGATCGGCTGTCACAAACGAAACATCGGGTGCTGTAAGATTTGAATTGGGGAGAATAAACCCGCCGCTGGACTCAAACACTGGTCCGAGTTTGCGGGGTTTTACCCAGTTTAGTAAAAGTCTGACTAACTCTGCCCCAATTTCGCTCGATACAATGTCTGATGGGCCCATAATGATCATCTTCCCGTCTACCAGTTCTAATTGGTAGTCTAGCTGTGCTTCCGAGAGTATACCTTGCAGTTGTTCCAAGTCGGCAACTGTGAGGCTGGTGGAAGGAATTGCCGATCGAATTTGTAAATCTTCCCGGTCTGTGAGGCTTTTTGTAATACTGGAGGTCATCGGACAGTTCCAAATACATCTGAAGCTATGTTAACAAAAAAAATCAGTCGATCGTTTCTTTATGCAGTTAGTTTGCGTTACTGTTAAATATAGTTCTAAAAGCTGCGTAACAAGGGAAGTTTTAATTGATGCTCAGTGCTTTAATCTGGATACCAATGTTGGCGGCCGCTCTGATTGGGTTCTGGCCCGGTGCGGTGAGTTCTAAAATAGTTCGCAATACCTCTCTCGCTATTGCGAGTGTAACTTTTATTCTGTCGGTGATTTTGGCATTTCAGTTTGATGCCGGTACGAGTCAGTTGCAGTTTTCGGAATTTATTCCTTGGATCGATGCTTTGGGATTGAATTACAATCTCGGCGTTGATGGTTTGTCTCTGCCTTTGGTAATTTTAAATACTCTGCTGACAGGGGTAGCTATTTACGCTACGGATGAGTTTATCCGCAGACCTCGACTTTATTATTCTTTGATGCTGTTAATTACAGGGGGCGTAACGGGGGCTTTTTTATCTCAAAATTTGCTGCTATTTTTCCTGTTTTTTGAGATAGAATTGATTCCGCTTTACTTGTTGATTGCGATTTGGGGAGGCGAGCGCCGGGGTTATGCTGCTACTAAGTTTTTAATCTATACTGCATTTTCGGGGATTGTGCTGCTGGCTTCTTTCTTAGGGATGGTTTGGCTCAGCGGTGCTTCTAGTTTCGATCTGGTTGGTGCAGCGGGTGGATCGCATTTGCAAGGTGGATTGCCTTTACCTTTGGTGAGGCAAATTATTTTACTGGCTGGGGTGTTGCTGGCTTTTGGAATTAAGATGCCTTTAGTGCCTTTTCATACTTGGCTGCCGGATGCTCACGTAGAAGCTTCGACGCCGGTTTCGGTGTTGTTGGCGGGGGTGCTTTTGAAGTTGGGAACTTACGGGATGTTGCGCTTTGGTTTGGGTTTGTTCCCGGATGCGTGGGCGGTGGCTGCGCCTTGGTTGGCGAGTTGGGCGGTGGTTAGCGTGCTTTACGGGGCGAGTTGCGCGATCGCCCAAAAAGATATGAAAAAAATTGTAGCTTACAGTTCGATCGCTCACATGGGCTACATTTTGTTAGCTAGCGCCGCAGCCACTCCGATTAGTCTGTTGGGAACTGTTTTGCAAATGGTTAGCCACGGTTTAATTTCGGGGCTGCTATTTTTGAGTGTCGGTATTGTTTACAAAAAATCCGGCAGCCGCAACATCGACGTGCTCAAAGGTTTGTTCAATCCCGATCGCGGTTTACCGATGATTGGCAGCTTAATGATCCTCGGCGTGATGGCTAGTGCCGGTATTCCGGGGTTGGCGGGATTTATTGCTGAATTCTTGATTTTTCGGGGCAGTTTGCCAGTGTTTCCCGTGCAAACTTTGCTCTGCATGATCGGCACTGGTTTGACTTCAGTTTACTTTTTAATTATGGTTAACCGCGCCTTTTTCGGTCGCCTTTCCGATTTGGTGGTGAATTTGCCGCAAGTCCGTTGGCGCGATCGCATTCCTTCGCTGGTTTTAGCAATAATTATCGCTATCATGGGAGTGCAGCCTGGGGTTTTAGTTGGCTTGAGCGAGAAAACTGCGATCGCAATTGTATCGGCTGTACCCGCCCAAGTTAAAACGATCGCTCACAACTTGGAATAACATCTTCTCTAAGTTTGTAGTCAGGAATTTAGTTTTCTAGTGAAAGCTTTGAGTCAAGAGGTTCGTATTGAGAAATGCAATTTTTATAGCATTTTTCAATCGGATGAAATACAGCAGACGACTGTATTGAAACCTGAGAAATGCTAGATATTAACGGCAGCATCAAAAAAAACTAAACTCCTTACTACCAACCTATTTCTAATTTCTGACCAACCCTCGATAATTGATGTATCAGTGTCAAAATCCGTGTCGTGCTTTCCTTCAATAAAGGTTCAAATCAAATGACAAGTACCGTATTAAAACCATCTGCTCATCCTCTATCAGCATACATTGATATCTTGGAATCAGGCAAAGCTCTACTGCCTGAGTCCGAGGAAAACCTAGTAGAAGTTATTGGCGTTCTCAAGAGTTATGGTATAGTTCTAGATGCCTATTCTCGCAATCTGAACTACATCGCTGAAGAACAATTCTTAGTGCTTTTTCCTTTTTTTAAATATTTCAATGGAGAGGTGACACTGCCGAAATTAATCCGCTATCTGTGGCACGATCGCATAAATTTTGAGTACGCCGAATATTGCATGAGAACAATGCTTTGGCACGGTGGTGGCGGTTTGGATAGTTATTTGGATTCGCCGGAATTTAGTAGTTTGACACAAAAGGCGATCGCCACTAAATTGAAAGGCAATTTCTTGATGCAGGGACTCCACAAAGCATTTCCTGATTTTTTGCCGGAACAAGTGCGGATGCTGGCTTACTACACCGGCCTCGGTCAGTTTTGGCGGGTAATGAGCGATTTGTTTATTGATTTGTCTGATTCTTACGATCGAGGGGAAACAAAGTCTATTTCTGACGTAGTTGATTTTATCAAAGCTGGTTTAGTATCCGCAGCCAGTCTACCAATTACCTACAGCGTCAAAATTGGCACTCAAGTCTACGATATCATTCCAGCGGCCGCTAACTTGACGTTTTTAGCAGATGTAGCGATTCCCTATGTAGAGGCAGTTTTCTTTCGCGGTACGGCTTTTTTTGGTACCGTTTCATACAACGCTCAAGCACACCAAATCCCCGACAAACAAGCAGATTTTGGCTACGGGGCTTTGTTTGCCGATCCTTTACCGATTGGAGGCGCGGGAATTCCGCCTACTCAATTGATGCAAGATATGCGACATTTTTTGCCGGAGTATTTGCAAGAAGTTTATCGCACCAGTTGTCGAGGCGAAGACGATGTGCGGGTGCAAATTTGTCAGAGTTTTCAAAAGTCGATGTTTTGCGTGACGACAGCGACTATTTTGGGTTTAGCGCCTCATCCCATGAATACATCAAATCCAGAGGAAAGAAAGGCTAATCGAACTTATTTGGAAGGTTGGATGGATCGATTTAGCAATTCTCGCTTGGATTGGGTAAATCAGCCAACTAACAGGGCTTGTCAGTTGTTCCCAGAACGGTAGTCATTAGTCATTAGTCATCAGTCATTAGTCATTAGTCATCAGTCATTAGTTAACGGTTAACGGTTAACGGTTAACCGTCAACAGTCAACAGCTAACAATCCCCAATTCCCAATCCCCAATTGCCAATTCCCAATTCCCCAACTATCTAGATTCGGACTAAAAAATTCAGGCCGTGAGAGTCGGTTCCACAAGTTCCCAGCAAACCGTAAGTTTCTGCTAAATCCTTGACTAAAGCAGTTTGTTTGGGACTCGGTTTCCAAGGATTGGGATTATTGTAAGCATAGTAAGTTTCTACGCCGTCAATGCCGAAACGGGCTGCTTCTGGGATGAGTTTATCGGCGGTCGATCGATACCGGCAAGGATGTGCTAGAACTGCTAAACCTCCAGCCTCCTGAATAGCTTCAATTACCCTGGCTGCGGAATAACAAGCGTGGCCGATCGTACCTTGATCCCCTCGCAAGTAAGGTGTGAGACTCGGATGTTGCGGATCGAAGGCGTAAGCGAGAATGTGTACGTCGTTGTTGAGCAATTCAGCATTAATTTCAGCCCCTGTCCAGAGAGTTGGTGCAGCGCTAATTTTGTCGCGATGGTTTAATTTCCAATTATCCAGCCAGATTTGAGCTTGAGCGTAGCCTTTGGTGCTGTGGTGGTCGGTGATAGCTAAGCCTTTGAGGCCGATGGCTATTGCTTGTTCCATCACATTCTCTGACTGCGATCGCCCGTCGGAGTTAACTGTGTGGATGTGAAAGTTATAGAAACCCGGACAGCTATCGGCATTTATTGTCTGCAAGACTTGTTTGAGCGCCAAAACGTTTTGGGCTTCTGGTTTGATGCTAGAAGCGTTAGAGGGAGCGAGATTGACAGTCATAAGCGTTATTATAAAAAAAAACTAGCTTTGTTTAATAATATATCTAATAAATGGATATCTTGCACCTGTGGCGATCGCCATAGGTGGCCGCGGGTTTATGAGACGATCGATTTGAGGCAATTATGGTTGGTAAACCCCCCCTTATAGATTTGTTGAGAATGACACAAGATATTAATTCAATCCCGCATCTTCCCAGATGGTCAATCAAGGATTTTACCCTGAGATGGGGACAGGTTTATGAGATTATTAATTTGAGGTAATTATGGTTGGTAAAACCCGCACTTATGGGTTTGTTGACAATGACACAAAATATTAATTCAATCACACTTTAAACCTGCCGCTGCGGCTGTGGGAAATTCGATCGGCACAAAAGTAAGGCCAAATTGTTCTCTAGCACACGGAACAATATGCGCCACTCGTTTAGGAGGGTTTTTCCGATTTCCAGTCTTGGAGTCAAACTCAATTATACCCGTAGCTCCCTCGGCTTTAAAGTTGGGAGCTGCTAAGGTTTGTTGCATTCCTTCGCGGCTGGGTTCCGGCTGCATTTCTAGGGCTTTAATCAGCGTCTTGGTGGCATCGTAGGTCAAGGCAGAGCGAGTGTTGACCGGGCCTCCCCACAATTTTTCAGCGTTGACCGGAAATTTTTTGTCAAAACTGATTAACGGATGCCAAAACACAGATACGCCGAGTTTTTCTACAGACTTTAGCTGTTTTGCTAATTCTAGCGTTCTCGGTTCGTACAGCGTCCAGGGGGCGACAATCCAATTGCGATCGCCGTTAGCTTTAATCATTTCGATCGCATTTTCCAGGGAATTAGTGACTTGACCGTCGGGAATTAGAAGTAAAGCTGTTTTTGGGGTTTTCTCAACTTCTTCGATTGCAGCTTCGGCGTTAAAGTTATTTTTAGATAAGTCGTAATAATTACCGATCCTAAAACTTGTACCTCCTCGGGCTTCAAATTGTTGTTTAAATTCTTCCCACAAAGAAGCGCTGAACGGACTGTTGGGATTGTAAAAAACTGCCGCTCGTTTTTGCCCTACTTTCAATAGTTGATTTACCAAAGCTTCAGCTTCGATGCTAGTTGTCGGAGCAGTCCGAAAGAAATATTTTCGAGGTTTGCGCGTCAGTTCTTCTGTTGTGCTTCCCGGAGAAATGGCGACGAGTTGATTTCGATTGTAAATATCTACTGTTTCTACGGTCATGTCGCTGGTGTAGTGTCCGATGACTGCTAGAATATCGGGCTGAGCGACTAGATACTTAGCCCTTTGAACAGCGTAGGATTTGATATTTCCGTCATCAGCAATGATGACTTTGAGACCTTTTCCTTTAATATCTTTTGGTTCGAGAAAGCCTTGACCGGGAAAGTCTTTATTGCTGTCATTTGCAGGGAGAATACCTAAATTAACTTCGGTTTGAGCTTGAGCAATGCCTCGCAGCAGTTCTTCTGCTAAGTTGGCGTTGAGGATGCTGCCGTCTTGATTTCTGCGGATTGGCACAACAATTGCAATCGTGTAATATTCTGCATTTATTGCCTTCAGCAGAGCATTGTTGATGTAAATTAAAGTTTCTGGATCTCTGCGGTCTTCCCGCCAGGACTGTTTTAGCAATTTTAAAGCTTCGGGATAATTTGGTTCGGCAAACTCATTAATTCCCCTTTGTTTTGACCAAAGGGCGGAAGTTTGCACTAGGAGTTTTTCGCCAGAACTTACACCATCTGGGGGGGGTGCAGGCAGGGTTTGTTGCTGCCCGAATCTGGGAATCAAAAGTACGATCGCCAATACAGCGGCCAATCCTCCAACTCCGAATAGCATCGGGCGAAAGTGCGATCGATTTAACCTGCGTTTCAACTGCGGGAATTGCAGCGAATCCAAGGCTTGCAACACCTCAGCAGCAGATTGGTAGCGCTGCTGAAAGTCGAAACGCACCATTTTGTTTAAAATATTTTTGAGATCGTCGCTAACTGCTTCAGATGTTAAATAATCCCAGATATATTCGCAAGTATCGGGGTCTTGTGGCAGATTGGTGGGACGCCGCCCGGTGAGGGCTTGAATCGCGATTATTCCTACTGGATAAATATCATTGTACGGTCGGGGTTTTGACCGGGGATTGTATTGTTCGGCAGGCATATAACCATTTGTGCCGATCGCCTGCGATGTCAATATTTCACCTGTAGAGTTAGAAGTCAAAGTGCTAATTTCTTTGACAGCCCCAAAATCAATCAGGACAAGTTTATGATCTTTTTTACGCCGAATTAAGTTAGAAGGTGTAAGATCGCGGTGAATAATACTTGCTTGGTGAACACAAATTAAAATTGCTAATATTTCCCGTAATAAGGTGATTACATCTTCTAGTCTCCACTGTTTGCCTTGAGGGATCTCTTGACTTAGGGGAGTTCCTTCAATGTATTCTTGAACTAAGTAAAAATTGTCATTGTCCTCAAAGCTCGCGAACAATTCTGGAATGCGCGAATCTTTGCCCAGAGTTTGCAAAGCATTAGCTTCCCTTTGAAATCGGTTTCTGGCTTGCTTCAATACTCGCGGATTTTCGGATTCAGGAAAAGGAATTTCCTTGACAACGTACAGGGGATTTCTGGGTTTGTCTATAGCATTAGCTTTGTAGGTTATGGCAAAGCCTCCCTGTCCTAATCGATCGATGATTTTGTAGCGTCCGGCCAGTATCTCTCCGGGATTGAGACACATAAATTTTCTAGTTCCTTGTGGAGGTGCGATCGTTGATGTTGATTATAATACCAAATCTGGGTTCACTACGTTATTTATGGGAATCGGCGGTTTAAAATCATCTGCTGCACCATTCTCAAGAACGGGCTCTCCGGCCCGTTCCACAAAAATTAAATTTTCTTGTGGAACAGGCCGGACAGCCCGTTCCTACTCTCAAAACAAATAAAAATTAAATTTTCTTGTGGAACAGGCCGGACAGCCTGTTCCTACTCCAAAAACAAATAAAAATTAAATTTTCTTGTGGAACAGGCCGGACAGCCTGTTCCTACTCCAAAAACAAATTCCCAGGTTATTCCTGGGAATCATAAATATTAACAAAAATTAGTGCTGTTTTAATATATTTAATTAGCTCAAAAGCTTTCATAATCCAGCATCCCCAGTGGGAGATTTGACAGGGGAGGCCGGGGCGGGCATTTTGAGAATTGCGCCGCACCCGATCGCCTTTCGTGACCTCAAGAAAACAGTTGCGTTCATATTGGATCACCCGTTAGCCTTGGCTGCTGTTGCGAGTCTGGCTTGCCAGATCCAACAGTTGCGCCCAGCGTTTTTGGACTTGTTTGGGAGTGCATTTGAGCGCGGTGGCGATCGCCTTGTCGCTTTCTTGATTGCGCTTCATTTCTAACAGTTGCTGCATTTGGAGTGACAGCCCTGCGCGAAATTCTTCCCATTTGTCGGAAGTCATGCCCAGTTTTTGATCGACATCAGCACCCAGCCATTCGTGGACGAGTTTCCAATTTTGAGTGCGGGCAAATTTTTCGACGTGGTACTTAAACCGCTGTTGCAAGTAGTCGCGCTGGCGGGAAGACAAACCGAGCGCTCGATCGATCTCCGAAGCAGAAAGGTCTTGCAGTTTCAAAGTTAGGTAGTCCACACATTCTGGCTGATTTTGCTCTTCCAGATAAGCAATCAATTCCGCGACAACTCGATCGCGCAACACAGCATCAGCCGGATCGACAGTTTCCGAAACCATTTGTTCGCGCACTTGTTGCAGCGCCGGAGAGCGGCTGTAGATTTCCGCATCTTCTCCCTTGCCCGACTCTACAGCCATTTCAATGTCGATCGCAGTTTCGGGAGGTTGGCCCTTAGCAAATCCTTGAGCCCGAAGCACGATCAGGCGTTGGCGGTTGCGGCCGGGTAAGCCGATTTGGCGCTTGGCGTACTGTTCGGTAAAAGCCATGTACTCAGCCAATTCTAGCTGCGTGCGGGGCTGGTAGGTAACATCCACTTGGTGTTCGCGGCGGAAAGCTCGCAGAGATTCAATGTAGAAGCCTTGCAAAAAGTCTTCAATCATGTTGTAGCGAGCTTGGAAGTTCAAGTTCGATCGAAAAGAAGCGACATGGCGGTAAATCATCGCCGCCAGGTGAGAGTGGAGTTCGACGCGGCCTTGCTTGGAGCCTTGGCGGTAGAATTGCAGAGTTTTTTGCAACCGGTGTTCGGCCAAGGTGATTTGCCAAGCTTCAACTTCGCCGGAAACTTGGATGCGATCGCTTTTTTGGCAAATCCGTTCGACTTCCTTAGCAATCCGCATCGCCACCGCTCGAGCGCTGCGGCTGGGATTTTTCATTTCGGCTTCCAATTCTTGGAGGGCAAATTCAGCCAAAGCCAGAACATTGATGCTGGGAGCAGTATGGATTTCGGCGGTTTGTTCGCCCGAGGCGGCCGGAATGAAGTTGAGATCCGAAGCGGTGTTGCAGTTGACGGTGTTGACGGTGTTGGTGGCAGTTTGGACAGTCATAGCGTTTATCTTGTGGTAGCGCACAGCGTGCGAGGACATTTGTCAGAGAGCGAGGCGTCAGTTGCTGGCGTTTTCGCTTGCTGTGCTGATTCAACTCTCTATACATTGAATATAGGGAAGTAGAGATGATTGGAGTTATGTCAGTGTTCCACTCTCTCATGCAACAATTTTTGGTTGCTGAATCTGATTCTAAGCGGTGGCTGTGGGAGATTGGTTTTATTGCCCTGAAAGCCTTGTTATACAAGCATTCTGAGCTGTATTTCCGGTAGGGCGATCGCACCTCGAACAGACGGTACTCCAGGGCCGCTGAGTAGACAATTTACTAACTGGTCGTTTGAGGCGGTTTTGGGCGATCGAGATTCTGGAATCGAGAGTAGGCAGAGTGTAGCGAACTGCACTATCTCCAGAAGCTACGCCACAGCAGTTGGGAAACCCGGTTAATCTGCAAATTTGTTTGAAAAAGGCGCAAGGGATTTTTTGGAACGAACCGCGAAGACGCAAAGGACGCGAAGGAAGAGAAGTATAGAGAGGCCTGTCAAACCTATTCACCCGGATTCTCTCTCCAATACCAAAGTCACTGGCCCGTCATTCTCTATCAAGACTTGCATCTGAGCTCCAAACACGCCTGTTTCGACTTTTAAGCCACTCTGGCACAACTTCTCGACAAATTTATCATAAAAAATTTCGGCTCGTTCAGGAGCTGCCGATCGGTCAAAGGAAGGTCGCCGACCTTTGCGACAGTCCCCGTACAGCGTAAACTGACTGACCACCAGCAACTCGCCGCCGATGTCTTGTACGGACTTGTCCCAGCGGCCGCCCTCGCTGGCCGAGTCGGGAAACAAACGCAATTCCAGGCATTTGCGAGCCATCCAGTCGAGTTCTGCTTCGGTGTCGGTTTCTGCAATAGCTACAAGCAAGTTAAGTCCGCGGCCAATTTTGCCGACAATTTCACCGTTAATTTGGACTTGAGACGATTTGACTCGCTGAATGATGACTCGCATTGTAAATCGGTAATTGGCAATGGGAAATTACTGGTTCCCCGGCTAAGAGCCTGGGAACCAGTAATATTTTACTGTTAGTTTTTCCCAAAACCTTTCCCGCGATTGGGTGCAGGCATACAGAGACAGTTTTCGATTTGCGATCGCAAAGTCTCGGTATCCAAACCCTGACCGATCAGAACAAGCTGGTTTTTACGATCGCCTTTCCACTCGTCGTCGTCCATCGAAAATCGCTTGCCGCTCAAATGGAAAATGTGCCGTTTGGGACTTTCTTCAAACCACATAATCCCTTTCGCGCGAAACACGTTTGTTGGCAGTTGATTGTCTAAGAAATACTGAAATTTTCTCAGAGAAAACGGCTTGTCGCTCTGGAAAGAAATTGAAGTAAATCCGTCATTTTCTAAATGCCCGGAGTGGTCGTGATGGTCGTGATGGTCGTGATGGTCGTGATGGTCGTGATGGCTGTGGTCGTGATGGTCGTGATGGCTGTGGTCGTGATGGTCGTGATGGCTGTGGTCGTGATGGTCGTGATGGCTGTGGTCGTGATGTTCGTGATGTTCGTGACTGCTAGGACTTTCCTCAGATTGGAAATATTTGTCCGATTCAAACAACCCGACACTGAGGACTAGCGGTAGGGGAACTTGCGATTTTACCGTTCGCAAAATTCGAGCACCTTCTTTGACATCGCGAATCTTAACTTCCAACAAATCTAAATCTGCTTCTTCAACCAAATCTGTTTTGTTGAGGATAATTAGATCGCCGTAAGCTATTTGACTGTAAGCTGCTTCAGAGTTGAATAAATCTAGGCTGTAGTTAGCTGCGTCTACTACTGTCACTATCGAATCGAGACGGGTTAGATCGCGCAGTTCTGTGCTTAAAAAAGTTAGAGCAACTGGTAGGGGGTCTGCTAGTCCGGTTGTTTCTACTACTAAATAATCGAGGTTTTCTTGACGTTCTAAAACTTTGTAAACTGCATTTACCAAATCTTCATTAATTGTGCAGCAGATGCAGCCGTTGTTGAGTTCAACCATGTTGTCGTCGGTGGTGACAATCAGTTCGTTGTCGATGCCGATTTCGCCAAATTCATTGACCAAAACTGCTGTTTTCAAACCTTGCTGGTTGCTCAGGATGTGGTTGAGCAGGGTTGTTTTGCCGCTGCCAAGAAATCCTGTAATGATGGTAACGGGTAAGCCGTGTTTGGGCGCGTCCATCGCCGATTCTGTCTCGGACTGAGTTGTAGATTGCATAGCTTAACTATCAAATAATGTCGATCGCACTTTCTTTGTGTTTCTTATTGTATCTTATTTAGGACAAGCCCTCATCAACCCGGTTTCTGGCAGAATTTTTGGGTGCCGCGGCACTGCACCTACCCGTGAACCCCCAATCAACTCCAGAATGCAACGGCACTTGTTGGCTTGTCACTTGTTTTTCGGGTACATCCAGCCGCGAAAAAATTGGGGCAGACTTTCGCCAGTGCGATCGATCCATTCCCCCTGCTCTACAATAGTTTTAATTGTCAATCTGCGTAACATATTTAAATTTCAACTAAAACAGGGCGGTGGCTAAAAATAGCCACCGCCCTCAAGATAATATCGCGCTATCTAAATCTGTGCTTACGCAGGAAGCAAGACTGAATCGATGATGTGGATGACACCATTGTCAGCAGCAACATCGGGTGTAGTAACGGTAGAATCATTGATTTTGACGCCATTAGAAGCATCAATTTTAACTTCTGAGCCTTCAACTGTCTTTGCAGATTTCAGTTTGACCACATCAGCGGCCATAACTTTGCCAGAAACGACATGATAAGTCAAGATTTTTTTGAGCTTAGGAATGTCCTTAAGCAGTGATTCTACAGTACCTTCGGGAAGCTTAGCAAAAGCTTCGTCTGTAGGAGCGAAAACTGTGAAGGGCCCAGCGCCTTTGAGAGTATCTACTAAACCAGCAGCTTTGACTGCTGCAACTAGAGTTGTAAAAGAGCCTGCCGAAACGGCGGTATCAACGATATCAGCCAAGTGAGTCACCTAGGTTTTGTATTCCATAAATCAATATAACCCTAAAAAGTTAATTTAGCTACTTAATTTTTTCTTGCTCTCAATCAGATTTTCTTATGATTAATATAGCTTTTTTTTTATTTAACTATTTTCCCAAAATACCTATCTAAAGGTAGATCATATTTTTAGTAAATTACTGTATTTTTAAGAATTAATGTAATTCTAAATACATTAGGTAAAAGGCTCGCCCTAGCGCCGTGTTGAAAGTAGAATGCAGGGGCGATCGACCTTTTGACTGACGTGAGCATCTCCAGCATTGTCAAAAGCACTTTTTTGTGTTCTCGCGAACTCCCGTAGATCCGGCGGGTTATATATTTAGCAGGCGGGGACAGCACTACAAAAGCAAAACTAAGATGCTCCCGATCGGCATTTTGACTAACTTGACAAAACATTCAACATCCAGCACAGCCCTAACGCACCGCCAAAGCCAGCCACCCCAAACTTATGGCAACATTACGGCAAATCCCGATCTAAACTGTTAACAGCAATTAACTAAAAAAACGCCCACATGAGATACAAACTACTAGGTAACAGCGGACTCCGCGTTTCCGAAATCTGCCTCGTAACTATGACTTTTGGTGAAGAATGGGGTTGGGGCGGTTCCTACGAAGAAAGCCACAAAATGTTCGACGCATTTGCAGAAGCAGGTAGTAATTTCATTGATACGCCGAATCTCTACACTAACGGTACTAGCGAAAAATATGTCGGCGATTTTATCGCAGTCGATCGCGAAAAATGGGTAGTTGAAACTAAGTATAGCCTCAACATGAAAAATGGCGAAATCAATGGTTTCAGCAACCACTGCAAAAACATGGTTCAAGCAGTAGAAGCAAGTTTGAAGCGACTGCAAATTGAATACATAGATTGGCTGTGGCTGCACGCTTGGGACTTTACCACGCCAGTCGAAGAAGTAATGCGCGCCTTTGACGATTTGGTGCGCGCCGGCAAAGTTCTTTATATCGGCATTTCCGATACACCAGCTCTGCTAGCAAGTACCTGCGAGTTACGGGTAAAAATCTAAGGTGCGCCGGCAGCACTCTACTAGGTTTGTATCAAAAGTTATTTAACAGTTCAAACAAGAGTTGAGGTGAAAATGAGCTCGATAGTTAAAATTGTTTTGTCTCATGAGGTTTTGGAAAAATCTCAATTTAATAAGTTGCAGAAAGAAATAGAACGCTTAATTGAAAGCGGGGGCAAAATTATTATGCTGGATTTCTCAAAAATCAGTTTTTTGAAAAATTCTGAGTTAATGGCTGTAGTGGCGATCGTGAAATTAGTCAGAGACAGCGCTTGTATACTTTTGATATCTGCCATGAGCGAACAAGTGAGAATACTATTTGAATTAACGGGACTAGAACAAATATTTCAGTGCTTTCCGCCTGCGGAAGAAGTTGACCTCAAAAGTGACATGACTGAGCCTTTAGCAGGTTTGCAAAGCGTTGCCCGCTAGAGGAGAGGGGAGTATGTATACGCTCTGAACCGATCGACAATCCCTGCATTTTCTACTCCTAATATCTATTAAAAGCGATCGCCCACCCTAACCCAAATGTACTTCCAAACATTGCAAAAACCCGACGGTCGCCCGCTGAAACTGTACAGCCGCTACCCAATTCCCGAAGGTATAGAAGCCGTAAGTCCCAGCAATAAACCTGTAGAGGCAAACCCGCATTTTCGCTGGCATCCTTTGCGGGGGGAATGGGTTGCCTATGCCAGCCACCGTCAGGGAAGAACTTTCATGCCGCCGCCGGAATACAACCCGCTGGCTGCTACAATTAATCCTAAATTTCCGACAGAGTTGCCCCCTGGCAAATACGATGTAGCAGTGTTTGAGAACCGTTTTCCCTCGATGACTTTGCAGACCAAAAATGCACCTGCAAATATTGTGGAAACTTTGCCAGCTAACGGCGTTTGCGAAGTTGTTGTTTTTACTCAAGATCCGCTGGCTTCCCTCGGTTGTTTAGAGTTATCTCACTTGGAATTGCTGTTAGAAGTGTGGGCAGATCGCACTTCAGTTATTGGCAGCAATTCTGAAATTCAATACATCTTGCCTTTTGAAAATCGCGGGGTCGAAGTCGGAGTGACTTTGCACCATCCCCACGGTCAAATTTATGGTTATCCTTTTGTGCCTCCGGTGCCGGCGCGGATGTTAGAATGTGAGTCGGTTTACTATCAAAAAAACTATTCGGGTTTGCTGCAAGATTTGATTCAAAAAGAGATTGCTGACAAACAGCGAATTATTTATTTAGACGCAGAGGCGATCGCCTTTGTCCCCGCTTGCGCCCGCTACCCTTACGAAGTTTGGATTGCCCCGATCGCCCCTGCTGCTACATTCATCGATCTTACCGAAAAACAGCGCCAATCTCTCGCTAAAGCTCTCAAAACAGTCACTCTCAAATATGACGGTTTGTGGCACCGCCCGTTTCCTTATTTGATGGCTTGGTTTCAAGCGCCCGCCGACGGAAAACCTCATCCAGAGGCGCATTTGCACGCTGAATTTTATCCGCCCTACCGATCGGGCGATCGGCTAAAATATCTAGCAGGAACCGAACTAGCCGCCGGAATGTTTGTCAGCGATGCACTACCCGAAGAAAAAGCTAAAGAATTGCAAGCAGTAGCTGTAAATTTATGTTAATAAAATTGGTTTGTAGTAAGGAATGCAAGTCCTTCCTTTAGAGAGGTAGTAAGGACTTTAGGAAGGAAAATTTAATAACTTAAAAAATTAAGTTCCAGAAGCCTTTATCTACGGTAAGGGGCATTGCTCAATTAGTCGCATTATTTAATTTCCATTTCTTAGTCCTTCCTTTGGAGAAGACTGAAGTCCTCACTACAAACTTTGAGAGTTGTAGGGTGCGTCGCACCAGAACAATTCAGAGCATTTCACGCCAGATATCTCGTGCGACGCACCTTACACATTGGGTTGACGAAACAAACTCAACTATTCTATGGCAGCAAGCTTTTTTCTAAATGGTATAATTTCCATTCCTTAGTCCTTCCTTTGGAGAGGACTTCAGTCCTCACTACAAACTTTGGAGAGGACTGAAGTCCTCACCACAAACTTTGACAGAGGACTGAAGTCCTCACTACAAACTTTGAGAAAAAGCCGAGTGTAGAAGTAGTGGGAAGGTTGCACCGGGTACCGCTGGAAATATAGCCGATCGATCTTTGTGAATTTAATCTTGTGCATTAACACTCATTTGTAGTAAGGAATGCAAGTTTTATTAAGCTCCAAACTGTCATAAAAAACTGATTTTTTTACTATAAACCGATTGTGGTTATACATCGGCATCTTGTTTTTTAAACTCTCAATACAGGTATTTCTGGATTTTCGGGATTGGGAACTAGACGCTGATTCTTGCAATCTACCAGCAAATCTAATGTTTCTAACACAGTTTGACCGATTAGCACCATATCGTCTAAAACCATTGCCGCCTCAATCGTTTCGCGCCCTTCTATTTCAATGATCACAAGTTCAGTCAATCCTACTGTTTCTTGTCTGCCATCAGCATATTTTGCTATTTCCTGACTCCGAATTCTTAAACCGAGCTGCTCTACTACATCCGCAGGTAACGCAGTTCTGACTGCGCCACTATCTATCAGTGCTTCGGCTTCATACACGCGCAACAGATTTGGATTTAGCAATCCTCGACTCACTAACTCTTGATCAATTGCATTCGTTAGCTTGACTTTGACTCGAACTGCACCCATATTTTTATTGATTTGAATTCGATCGCGATCGAGATTTATCGTATCGCCTCTTTTGGTCTAGAAAGTTTACCTTTGATTCTAGCTGGAATCTGTAGTAAAAAACTGAGGTATCAAAATCAAAAAAACAGTTTTTTGCTCAGAATAGGCGTTATACCAATTTAATGTGAAGTTGCACATATTCCGCTCCCCCTCGCATCCCCCTTAAGAAGGGGGACTTTGATTGGACTCTTGTCCCCCCCTTAAGAAGGGGGGCGCCGGGGGGATCGAATTCTATGCAGCTTCATAAAAAATTGGTATTACAGCCCTTAAAACGGGCAAAAAACCCGGTTTGGTTTCTGAGGGCTCGTGCGTCTAAGACTCTACTTGTAAGGTGCGCCGATCGCGCCCTACAAGTAGAGTTTGTGCGATCGCGAACTAACTACTAATCTTCAGCATAGATGTAGCGATACAATTCACTCGGATCGGGTTCGGGACTCTTTTCGGCAAAATCTACCGCATCGTCAATTACTGCTTGAATCTTGTTCTCGATGTCTTTTAATTCTTCAGCAGTTGCCAAAGTTCGATCGATCAAATCAGCAGCCAACTTCTTAATCGGATCGCGGGGGAACCAATACTCCTTCTCTTCCTTAGAGCGCAACTCATCAGGATCGGCCAAAGAATGACCCCGAAAGCGATAAGTCAAAGCCTCGATCACTGTCGGCCCCTCGCCAGCCCGCGCTCGGGCGATAGCTTCCTTTGCCACTTCCCGCACGGCCAAAACATCCATCCCGTCAACCTCGACTCCAGCCATGCCAAAAGCATGAGCTTTCTTGTAAATCAAGGGGTCAGAAGTAGCTCGCTCGTGGGCCATGCCGATCGCCCATTTGTTGTTTTCTACAACATAAAGAATCGGCAACTTCCATAAAGCAGCCATATTCAAACATTCAAAAAACTGTCCGTTATTTGCAGCACCGTCCCCAAAAAAACAAGCAGTCACGCCATCGGAACTTTCATCGCCCAAAGCTTCGCGCCGATACTTCGATTGAAAAGCCGCCCCCGTAGCTACAGGAATCCCTTCAGCCACAAAAGCATAACCTCCCAACAATCGGTGTTCGGCAGAAAACATATGCATCGAACCGCCGCGGCCTTTCGAGCAACCAGTTTCCTTCCCGAACAATTCTGCCATCACCTCCCGCGCGGGTACGCCAGCGCTCAAAGCGTGAACGTGATCGCGGTAGGTGCTGCTGACGTAATCGGTGTCATCCCGACGCATAGATCGAATTACACCAGTAGACACCGCTTCCTGGCCGTTGTACAAATGGACAAAACCAAACATTTTGCCCCGGTAGTACATCTCAGCGCACTTGTCTTCAAAAAAGCGCCCCAAAACCATATCCTCGTAAAGCATCAAGCCTTCATCCCGAGAAATAGTTGTGCTTTGCGCGTCAAAAGCTGGTAAAGTCCGTTCCTGAACCATAAAAAATTAATACCCGATCGGCTTGGTAAACATCTAAATTTAAACCAACAGAGGACACAAGCGCACCAGAAAACGATCGAAGATTTTCTGCGGTGCAGTTCACCAGTTGTTAAAATCAGGTAAACAGGGGGCAAAATGCTGGGACTTGTTCAACCGACTCCGGCAGCAACCGTCCTCAAGTTGTCACTAATGCTTTTGTTACAAACCAACCTTAGCTAAGATAGGCTAATTCAGTTGCTAGCGCTTTGGGGAAGTGGACGTAGTGTTAATTCCACTAGATTACTACAGGATTTTGGGTCTACCGATTCAAGCTACTGCCGAACAGTTGCAGCAGGCTCACCGCGATCGAACTTTACAGCTTCCGCGCCGGGAGTATTCCGAAGTTGCGGTCGTCGCCCGCAAACAACTGCTCGATGAAGCCTGCGCCGTTCTGTCAGACTCAGACGGGCGCAAAGCTTACGATGCCAGTTTTTTAGCCAAAACATACGATCGAGAGTCGGAAGCTGCAATCTCCGCCAAGCAGAGGTTGAAAACCTCAGCTGGGCAGACCACAGTTTTGCAAGAGGCAGGAGAAATCGTTCCTGCAGAGTCTAAGGCATTAGACGCTGCTCCCGATCCCCACACTCCAAGTATTGAAATCGATGACAACCAATTCGTAGGAGCTCTGCTCGTACTGCAAGAACTGGGGGAATACGAACTCGTACAGAAACTGGGTCGCCCGTATCTCAACAATGGCAGCATCGCGATCGACGAAGGTCGCTTCGGCGAACCCCAGCTCGTGCGGCCAGATTTAGTTTTAACAGTAAGTCTTGCCTGTCTCGAACTCGGTCGCGAACAGTGGCAGCAAGGTCAATACCAAAATGCCGCCAAATCATTAGAAGCAGGTCAAGAATTGCTGCTGCGCGAAAGCCTATTTCCAAGCGTGAGGGGTGAAATGCAAGCCGATATATACAAACTCCGTCCGTACAACATTTTAGAATTACTGTCTCTCCCGGAAGAAAAAGCTGCCGAGCGCCGCCAGGGACTGGAAATCCTGCGAGAAATGCTCGAAGAACGGGGCGGGATCGACGGTTCGGGAGACGACCGATCGGGTTTGGGCATAGAAGACTTCCTCCGCTTTGTCCAGCAACTGCGGAAACACCTAACCAGCAGTGAGCAGCAGACCCTATTTGAAGCCGAAGCCGGTCGCCCCTCGGCAGTCGCTACTTACCTGTCGGTTTACACGCTGTTAGCCCAAGGATTTGCCACCAGAGCACCTGCGATGATCCGCCGCGCCAAGCTGATGCTGCTGCAGCTCGGCCGCCGCCAAGACGTTCACCTAGAAAAAGCGGTGTGTTCGTTGCTGCTGGGTCAAACAGAAGAAGCCAGCAGAGCTCTCGAACTCAGTTCGGAAAAAGAACCCCTGGTTTTTATTCGCGAACATTCCCAAGATTCTCCCGATTTGTTGCCCGGGCTGTGCTTGTACGCCGAACACTGGCTGCAAGAAGAAGTGTTTCCCCACTTCCGCGACTTGGCTTCGGAGTCGGTTTCGTTGAAAGATTATTTTGCAGACCCGAAAGTCCAAGCTTACTTGGAAGCTTTGCCCTCGGACGCAGAAAATGCTAACGAATGGGTGGTCGTGCAGCCCCGATCGGGCAAACCCCAAGGACGGCTGCAACCGACGGGCGATCGCCCGCCCGCACCTCCGCAGCCCCCTGCTGCTAAGCAGGGAGCCAGTGCCGTCACCTTGACCCCCGTACCGACCGACGGATCTACGCCAGCCTCCAGCCCGAAATACCAGCCAGCAGCGGCAGGAATCGGAGTGGCTGCTGCGGTCTCTCTCCCGACAGCAACGGCGGCACGCCCGACACCGCCGACTTCCACTAACCGCAGGCGCCCAAGTTCAAGCGGGCGGGGCAAAGGGACAGGTCAGGGGCTAGCAGGCGAACTTGGCACTCTTTGGCGAACCAAAGCTACACAAGTTTCGGCGCAAGTCAAGTCCATGCCTCCAAACAGGCTGGCTTTGTTGATAGTCGCAGGTGTCCTGAGTTTGTTACTCCTATGGTTAATACTGAGTCTGTTGGCGAGTGCCCTGCAAGCCATTTCGGGCCCGTCTCTGCGAGGAGAACAAGCCTCTGTCAGCCTGGAAGCACCCCCTGTGGAAATCCCGGCAGCTTCGGTGGCCCCTGAGCCAAGCGCTGCTGTGTCTGGACCAGTAACTGAGCAAGCAGCAGGACAAATAATTCAAAGCTGGCTGTCGGCGAAAGCTGCGGCTTTGGGCCCCAACCACGCTGTTGAAGAATTAAAGCAAGTTCTGACAGAACCGGCTTTGTCTCGCTGGCAATTGATGGCAGATGCTCAACAGAAAAACAACGCTTACCAGCGTTACGTACACAAGCTGGAAGTTAAAGGAGTTACGACAAATCCGACAAATCCCGATCGCGCGCAAGTAGAAGCCCAAGTAGCCGAAAAAGCTGAAGTGTTCGATCGCGATCAGCTTGTTTCTTCGCGCAATGAAAACCTGCGCGTGCGCTATGATTTGATCCGGCAAGAGGGACAGTGGCGGATTATGGATTGGCAAGTGATGAAGTAGGGAATTGGGAATTGGGAATTGGGAGTAGGGAGTAGGGAATTGGGAATTGGGAATTGGGGATTGGGAATTGGGAATTGGGAATTGGGAATTGGGAATTGGGAATTGGGAATTGGGG
>NZ_JADEWV010000082.1 GCF_015207455.1 Microcoleus sp. LEGE 07076 | reverse complement strand
TCTTTGAGATGCTTATTTTTCAGCATTTAGGTTTCCCCCCAGCCACGTGTTTCGTTGAATCACCCTTATTTTCGCCTGGTTTAATTGACTTTATACTACCCCGTCGTAAAAAACCTACACCTGTCAGGTGCCCCCGTGCCCGCCCTCTTAGTCATTAGTCATTAGTCATTAGTCATTAGTCATTAGGAAGAAGATAAGACGGCGGTTGAAACCGCCGAATCTCATTTAAGTAAAATTTAGCACATTATTCCTACGCAATAACACGCAAGTACAAAGCTGCTTAAAGATTAAGCGAAATAGCCAATGACAAAGCGGTGAGACTTGGATTAAGCTTGAACATATGTCGGGAGTTTTGTCGATCGCCCGCGCCCATCACCCCCATGACACACCCATTAAATTTCGTCAACAGTACAACTCCTGTAAAGTGGCGGCAAACCCTTTAAATTCAAATTTATTAAACTATGATTTTACTAACAGGCTATCAAATCACCGAAATAATTTACTCTGGTATCAATACTGTGATTTATCGGGGAATCTGGCAAAAACACAATTTGCCAGTCATCATCAAAACCCAGAAAAGCGAGTATCCAACTCTGGAAGAGATTACCCGCTTGAGACACGAGTATAATATCCGAAAAAATCTGAAAGACATCGAAGAAATTGTTAATTGCTACCGCACAGAAATCAATCACAATGGTGTAGCGCTAATATTAGAAGACTTGGGCGGATTAGCTTTATCGGATTTTTTAATTGCGACCAAACTCAACTTAAAACAATTCCTCGAAATAGCCGTTCGGCTAGCCAAAAGTTTGGCTAAAATTCATCAAAATCAAATAATACACAAAGATATTAAACCGCATAATATCATCATCAATCCAGAAACCTATCGGGTCAAAATTACTGACTTCAGCATCTCCTCGCGCTTGGTTAGAGAAAATGCAACGCCCACCTATCCGAATTTGCTAGAAGGTACGCTAGCTTATATTTCGCCGGAACAAACTGGTAGAATGAATCGGGCAATTGATTACCGCAGCGATTTTTATTCGTTGGGTGTCACTTTTTATGAGATGCTGACTGGTGAATTGCCATTTAGGGCGATCGACCCTTTAGAATTAGTTCACTGTCACATCGCTAAAATCCCCCCCACTCCCCGCAGTTTAAATCCAGAAATTCCCGAAGCAATTTCTGGAATAGTGATGAAGTTGTTGGCTAAGACGGCGGAAGACAGGTATCAAACTGCTGACGGGCTGAGATTTGACTTAGAAACTTGTCTGGCGCAAATCCAAGCGTCGGGCAATATATCTGATTTTACTGCCGGAAATGCC
Organism: Microcoleus sp. LEGE 07076; assembly: GCF_015207455.1. Classification (GTDB taxonomy): domain Bacteria; phylum Cyanobacteriota; class Cyanobacteriia; order Cyanobacteriales; family Microcoleaceae; genus Microcoleus. The sequence goes on along the minus strand of NZ_JADEWV010000082.1, from coordinate 25,558 downwards.
GATCGAGCCAGTCAACTCCTCATACCCCAAAAACTCTACGGTAGAGAAACTGAAGTCGCCGCTTTGTTGGCAGCATTTAACCGAGTTAGCGGTGTAGAACCCCCCCTTGGTAAGGGGGGGCTTTCGGAGAAACTTTCCGTTGGTAAAGCGGGGCTTTCAGGGCTTTCTCCCTTAGCAAGCGGGGCTGGGGGAGTCGAATTGCTCCTGGTTTCCGGTTATTCGGGGATTGGCAAAACTGCGATCGTCAATGAAGTACAGAAACCCATTGTACGGCAGCGCGGCTATTTTATTAGCGGCAAGTTCGACCAATTTAAACGCAATATTCCCTACGCTTCTTTAATTCAAGCATTTCAGTCATTAATTCGGCAGTTACTAACAGAAACTGACGCATCCATCCAAACTTGGCAACAGAAACTCCTAGCAGCTTTGGGAATTAACGGCAAAGTTGTGGCAGACGTGATTCCCGAAATCGAATTAATTCTCGGCAAACAACCGGAAGTAGCACAATTAGGACCAACAGAATCACAAAACAGATTTAATCGAGTGTTTAAACAATTCATCAGCGTGTTTACCGCCAAGGAACATCCCCTGGTGATTTTTTTAGACGATTTACAGTGGGCAGATTCCGCATCGCTGAAATTAATCGAACTGCTGATGACAGACTCAGAAACCAAATATTTACTAATAATAGGAGCCTATCGAGACAACGAAGTCAGTCCCAGCCATCCGCTGATTCTCACAATTGAAAACATCACCAAAGCCCAGCTAGCAACTCAACAAATTGTCAGCAACATCATTCTCGAACCCATACATTTAAGTCATGTTAAAGAATTAATAACTGATACTTTGAAGTGTCAAATTTCCAGAAGAATAGAGCTACTGGCAGAGCTAGTTTTTAACAAAACCCAAGGAAATCCCTTCTTTCTGACTCAGTTAATCAGAACTCTCTATCAAGAAGATTTGTTAGTCTACGACTTTCCATCGGGCGCGTGGCAGTGGGAGATCGAACACATCCAATCCATTGGAATTACTGACTGCAATGTGGTGGAGTTAGTCGCTAGAAATATTAGAAAATTGCCCGCAGCCGCGCAGTCAGCATTAAAATTAGCGGCCTGTATTGGCAACCAGTTTAATTTACAAGTGCTGGCAATTGTTAGCGAAAAATCTCAGACAGAAACAGCCTTAAACCTCTGGGATGCGCTTCAGGCAGGCTTGGTTTTGCCCCTGAGCAACGATTACAAAATTCCGCTGGTTTTTGAAGGACCAGAAACGGGGCTAGCTGGGCTGCAAGATGTGAAGGTTGATTATAAGTTTTTGCACGACAGAGTGCAGCAAGCAGCTTATTCTTTGATTCCCGATCAGGAAAAACAAGCAACCCACGTCAAAATCGGTCAACTGCTGCTCAACAATACTCCCCCCTCTGAGATTGAAGAAAATGTCTTTGATATTGTCAATCAATTAAATTTTGGGCTTGAATTTATTGTAGAAAAAGCCACCAAATATGAACTGGCAAAACTGAATCTAATTGCCGGAAAAAAAGCTAAAGCATCCAATGCTTACGAACCTGCTGTCAGATATCTCAATGTCGGTTTGGAACTGATCGATCCGCCTCAGTCTTCCATTAGCGCAGGAGAATCAAGTTGGCAGACGGATTATGATTTGACGCTGAACCTGCACGTAGAAGCAGCGGAGGCGGAATATCTCAATACTAACTTTGGGCGATCGCAAGAATTAGCCGATCGCGTTTTGCAACAAGCTTTTACCGTACTCGACAAAATTAAAGTCTACGAGCTGCAAATCCAGTCTTATTTGTCTCAAAACCAGATGGTTGAAGCCATCGATACTGGTTTAAAAGCTCTGGAAATATTGGGATTTACCTTGTCGCAAATCCCTCCCGAAGGCTTGACTGCAATTAAGTTACCTCAGCTTGAGCAACTAGAAAATGTTCCGATAATGACTGATGCCTATCAGTTGGCGGCAATGCGGATACTTTCGGCTGTTGTTTCTCCTGTTTTTGTGGCAAAACCAGAACTATTGCCGCAGGTTATCTTTACAATGGTCGATTTTTCGATTAAACGGGGTCATTCAGCAATTGGGGCGATCGCCTATATTTGGTATGGCTTGCTGCTGGCTGGCGCATTAGGAGAGATCGACGCTGGATATCATTCTGGACAGCTAGCTTTGAAGCTGTTAGAGCAATTCAATGCTAAACAATTTAAATGCAAAGTTTACCACTTGTTTAACACTTTTGTGCGCCACTGGAAAGAACACGCTAAAGAGACAATTGCCCCCTTAATAGAGAGCGTTCAAAGCGGCTTAGAAACTGGGGACTTAGAATTTAGTAGTTATGCTGCTCTCAACAGTTGTTCTTGCCCTTTTTTGATGGGAGAACAGCTAGAAATTGTCGAACACAAACAAGTGCAATACTTCACTTTAGTGCAAAATCTCAAACAAGAACTTTCGATGGAATTGCTGGGCATCTGGGGGCAAATTATTTTAAACTTGCGAGGTGTATCGGCAAACCGATCTCAACTAATAGGTGAAAAATTTGATGAAGCTGAGATTTTACCTCGGCTGCAACAAGCTAACAATTATATGTCACTTTTTAATGTTTATCTCGCTAAATTGATGTTAAGTTACTTATTTAAACATCCCGATAAAGCAGTTGCTGACGCATCTTTAGCGGCCGAATATGCACAAGCAGCAATTGGCTTCATGATGATTGGTACGCACAATTTTTACTATTCGCTGGCACTTCTCGCTGTGTGTCCAACTGCAAACAGTGCAGAACAAGCCAAACACTTGATGCAGGTAGCAACCAATCAGGAAAAAATGCAGAAGTGGGCTTTCCACGCACCGATGAATTATCAGCATAAATATGAGTTGGTGGAGGCCGAAAAGGCGCGGGTGTTGGGACAAAAAGACCGGGCGATGGATTATTACGATCGCGCAATTCAACATTCCCGCGAACAGGGATACATTCAGGAAGAAGCTTTGGCTAATGAATTAGCCGCCGAGTATTATCTATCTCTCGGTAGGGAGAAAGTTGCTAAGGTTTACATGACTGACGCTTACTACGGTTACATCCGTTGGGGTGCGAATGCCAAAGTTGCTGATTTGGAGGAACGCTATCCGCAGTTAATTTTACGGATGCCAGAAACTGATAGTTTAACAATTAGCAGCCAGACTGTGACTGCAACTTATGCAACCGTTACCGACAGTCACAAAGCTTTGGATTTCGCTACTGTGATGAAAGCATCTCTGGCTATCTCCGGGGAAATTGTGCTCGATGCTTTGCTGGACAAATTGATGCGGATTTTGCTGGAAAATGCGGGGGGCCAAACTGGGTGTCTGATTGCACCCAAAAATGGTGAATTTGTCATTGAAGCTGCGGGAGAGGTTGGCGGCGATGTGCGGGTGCTCTCGGGCTTGGATTGTGCGTATCCCCGATCGCTAATCAATTATGTCGATCGCACTCTCGAAGATATTGTCCTAAATGATGCCCGCAGCGAGGCAATTTTCAACACTGACCCCTACATCGCCGATCGCCAGCCCAAATCGGTGTTATGCGCGCCGATCGTCTATCAAGGCAAATTAACAGCCATCCTTTATTTAGAAAACAATTCGATCTGCGGCGCTTTTACTCCCGATCGATTGGAAGTATTGAAACTGCTTTCTTCCCAAGCTGCGATCGCCCTGGAAAATGCCCGCCTTTACAGTAACTTAGCAACTGCAAATCAACAACTAGAAGAATACAACTTTACCCTAGAAGCAAAAGTCAAAGAACGCACCCAAGAATTGGATCAAAAAAATGCGCTGCTTTCCGAAGAAATTCAAGAACGCCAAAAAGCCGAAGCCGCCGCCAGAGATGCCAGTCGCGCCAAAAGCGAATTTTTAGCTAACATGAGCCACGAATTGCGAACGCCCCTCAACGGCATTTTAGGTTACGCTCAAATCTTTAAGCGCGACAAACATTTATCCCCGCAACAACAGGATGGAATTGGCGTTATTCACCGCTGCGGCGAACACTTGCTCGCTTTGATAGAAGATATTTTAGACCTTTCTAAAATCGAAGCCAGAAAAATGGAAGTCGTGCCAACAGAATTTAATTTCCCAGATTTTATTCAAGGTATAGCTGCCATTTGTCGCATTCGGGCAGATCAAAAAAATATAGCTTTTAATTGCGACTATCTTTCGTCTATTCCCACTGCCATCTCGGCTGACGAAAAGAAGTTGCGACAAATTTTGATTAATTTAATTGGCAATGCTGTTAAGTTTACTGAAAGGGGTGGCGTTACTCTTAAGGTTTCAGCCTTTGATTGTGCAAGTAATGAAGCCCGGACTGAAGTCCTCACTACGAACCTGGGAAGGACTGAAGTCCTCACTACGAACGTGAAGATTCGGTTTCAAATTGAAGATACGGGAATTGGCATCGCTACCGATGAATTGCCAAAGATATTTGCACCTTTTGAACAAGTAGGTAATACTCCCCGCCACACCGAAGGAACAGGCTTGGGATTGGCGATTAGCCACCAATTAGTGGAGATTCTGGGCGGTAAATTGAAAGTAGAAAGCACTTTAGGCAGAGGTAGCACTTTCAGCTTTGAGTTGGACTTGCTAGCAGTTGACAGCCCCGACCAAAATCAAAACTATTCTCCAAAAGTTATTAACGGCTTCAAAGGTACTCAGAAAAAGATTTTGGTGGCGGACGATAGGTGGGAAAATCGCTCGGTTTTAATTCACCTGCTAGAACCCTTGGGTTTTGAAATATTAGAGGCGACAAACGGTGAAGATTGTGTTAAAAAAGTTCTGGAATTTCAACCTGATTGTATCTTGATTGATTTGGTGATGCCAGTGATGGACGGATTTGAAGCGATGCGGCAAATCCGCAAGTTGCCCCACTTGCAAAATTTGGTGGCGATCGGCACTTCTGCTAGCATTATGGAAGCGGAAAAGCAGGAAAGTTTAGCAGTAGGATGCAATGCTTTTCTCCCCAAGCCGATCCGGGCTGAGGAACTTTTAAATTGCTTGCAAGTTTATTTGGGGTTAGAATGGATTTGTGACCAATCGCAAAACGGCAATCCGGAATCTGAAGTTTCCCACAACCAATCTCAAATTCAGCATCAAGAAATCATCGCTCCTCGGCCTGAAGAAATTGCTGTACTGTATGATTTAGCGATGATGGGTGACTTAGGAGGTATTCAAAAACAAGTAGAAAACTTGCCAAAAATCGATATTAAATATGCCTCTTTTGCCAGCCATCTGAATCAATTAGTTAAAAATTTTGACGAGGCCAAGATTTTAGAATTTGTAGAACAATACAGGAATCAGTGAAAACATGAGCATCTTACCTGGGGAAGAAAGCGTTATCTTGATCGTCGATGATAACCCAAATAATTTGGCAGTGCTGTTTGATTTTTTGACGGAATCGGGGTTTAAGGTGTTGGTGGCGCGGACGGGAGAGAGCGCTATCAAAAAAGCTGAATACTCGCTGCCGGATTTAATCTTGCTGGACGTGCTGATGCCGGGAATTGACGGGTTTGAAACTTGCCGGCGTTTGAAGGCTGGGGATTTGACTGAGGAGATTCCGGTGATTTTTATGACGGCGCTGAATGAAACGGAAGATAAGGTGAAAGGATTGAGTTTGGGGGCTGTTGATTACGTTACTAAGCCGATTCAAAATGCGGAAGTTTTAGCTCGCGCTAAAGTGCACTTGAACGTCCGCAAGTTGAGTCAAAAACTTCAGCAGCAAAATCTCCAGATGGAACAGGAAATTGTCGATCGCAAACAAGCTCAAATGAATCTGGAACAACTGACTGCTGAGTTGGAAAAACGGGTAGAGTCGCGCACTGCGGAACTTTCTCAAGCCAACCAGCGGCTAGAACAAGAGGTGAACCAGAGGCAGCAAATACAGGACAATTTGCAGAAGTCTCTGCACGACCTCCAGCAGGCTCAATCGCTGTTAATTCAGAGCGAAAAAATGTCTGCTTTGGGGCAAATGGTGGCTGGAATTGCTCACGAAATTAACAATCCGGTGAATTTTATCTGTGGCAATCTCAATTACGTTCGCGATTATACTGAAGATATTCTCAAGGTGCTGGAACTTTACCAGCAGCACTATCCCGATCCCGCACCGGAAATAGCATCAACAGCAGAAGCGGTGGATCTAGAATTCATCCAGGAAGATTTGATGAAAATGCTAAATTCGATGCAGGTAGGGGGCGATCGCATTCGCGAGATAATTCTATCTTTGCGGTATTTTTCGCGACAAGAAGGGCGGGAAATGGAGCGGATCGATATTCATGAAGCTATGGACAGCACGCTGATGATTTTGCACAACCGGCTGAAATTTAAGGCGAACCGTCCCGCGATTGAAGTGATTAAAGAGTATGACTGCAATTTGAAAAATGTAGAGTGCTGCGGCGGGGAGATCAATCAGGTATTTATGAATATTTTAGCTAATGCGATCGATGCGATCGAAGAATCCAGCAGTCAACAAAATTTCGACGAAATTCAAAGTAATCCCTACCAGATTCGGATTTATACGAAACTCAGCAACTCCAACACGGCAATTATTAAAATTTATGACAGCGGACCGGGAATGAGCAATGATTTGTGCGATCGTATTTTTGACCCGTTTTTTACGACAAAGCCGATCGGCAAAGGTACGGGAATCGGCTTGTCAATAAGCTGGCACATTGTCACAGAAAAGCACGGTGGCAGTTTGCAGTGTTGTTCGACACCGGGCCAAGGAACAGAATTTGCGATCGAGCTTCCAATCCGACAAAAAGTGCGAAAAATGGCGACCTCCGGTGTCACAATTGGAAGCCGCTAATCAATCCCAGACTAGACTTCCTGCATTCAGACTCCGCTCAATTACCATCACAAAAACCGTTCGTAGTGCGGACGGTCGTCCGCACTACGAACCTTCAGAATATCTACGTTAAAAGAGCGTTGCATCGGCATTCAATCTGTGGTTTACCTATTAATCAAATATTTAGGCAATTCCTCGCCTAATGTCACAACAAATAAACCTATAAATCCGGCAGTTCCTGACTATCTTCAGCAGAACTAGGGTCTAACTCCCACCGATTTGCATCTCGATTTTCAAGCATATCTGTTGTGTGCAAAATAGCTCCGTCCGCCATTTCAATGCCCGCCGCAGCTCCAAGTTCGTCAACCATATCTTGGTCGGGAGTTGGAGCGCTTCCCCCCACCAATTCCTCGCCAGTGGCTTTTTCTGCTTCCGCAACAGCATCGCCATCCCCGCCGTTGATTTGGGAACTGGTTGAACCGTATTCCGAACTGTTGTCGTCCAGGGTTGTGATATATTCTTGGCTCAATTCCGATTGAGTGATAACGCCGGTGCCGTAAGATTCAGTAATTCGTTGAGGCAAATCGCTGGAATTATCCCGCTCTTCTGTGGCTTTTTTCGATGGTTTATTTTGCTGTGTCACGATACTTGCTCCTGATTTCTTTGAGTTTATTCAACACTTCGCAATTTTGCTATTAGCTTTATCTTAAATTTTTGTTAATGACCAAATTCTGTAATTAATTTTGATCATAACTGCTATTTAAGCTTTAAGCTTCTATCCCAAGAAATATCTTGATTTGGCTCGGCTATAGCGGTTCTCAAGCGTGGTGAGGTATGCCCGATGCCCTGTTTGCCCAGCAGCACCTCATCTTTCTGAAAAATGCTATATTTGATTGGGAATACAAAAAGCATCGCCCCTTTGAAATGGGCGATGCTTGCTCAAAAGAGCGTTAATTCTATTCAGGAAAATCAGGAATTACCCATTTGGGAGGTTCCGTCCGTTTCCTTTTTACCGCTTCCTCTGCCATTTCCAGCATTTTGTCGAGAGAAGTATTTTCAATAAAGTTTGACGTTGCAGCCGCATATTCTCGCTTCGGGCACTTGTCGCCCAAAACGCAGCCGTTGACGCAAGCTACAGCACAATCGACAGTGTTCTCCACCATAACTTTTTTCCTTTCACGGTTCCAACAACATAGCAGGCAGATGCTCTGGGTGAATTTGTCAAGAGACTGCCCTTTATGTTTATTTTACGTTACAAAGAGTCGAAGTATGCCGATCGCCCCGGCAAAACTGTTATAAAATCAAAGCAACCTACCGAATTTGCCGATCGTGAGTAATTTTCTGCGCCGCTTAAAACTTTTACCCTGGCGAGAAATGCTGCAAATCGCCGCCCTCGTCAACTCAATCGTGATTGGAGTGGAGCTATTTTTAGCCTGGGGTTTCACGCAATCGCGGGTAATCCGCAACGTCGTGACGCTTCTCTACGGCTCCCCCCTGGGGATATTGATACCTTTCGCCGCCGCAGTGGGAATGGGAGCTTTAGCAGTGTACTTTTTGGAGCATTGGCACCAGCAATTTTTGCTCAACAGAACTAATTTGTGGGTTTTAGTTTTATGCGTGCTCTTCGGTTTGGTATTAAAGTCATTTCTGCCCATACCTCCTGTGTTAGCAAGTTTATCGGAAGCCGCACTAATCGGAATTACGGTGGGAGTTTTTTGGAAAGGCCGGCCTTATTGGCGATAGTCATTAGTCATTAGTCAGTTGTCAGTAGTCAGTAGTCAGTTGTTAGTTGTTAGTTGTTATTGTAGGGTGCGTATTTTTTGGGTTTAGTACAAAAAGCTATGGTTTTCTCTGATGACGCACCCTACTAATGAGATTAAAGAAACCGGGTTTTTTACCGATATTGCTCGTTACCAGGCTGTGCCTGCTAATGCAGGTGCGGAGGCTCTGCCTCCTTATTATCTCGCAACTTACAGGAAAGAAAACTGTAGGAGGTGCTTAAGTTATTAAGTTTTCGCTCCTTAATTCCTTCTTCTTTCTTCCCTCTTCCTTCTTCCCTCTTCCTTCTTCCTTCTAATTACGGCAACCAAAAATCTGGAAGAAAAGTTTTAGTCAAACTGCGAGCAAACTGATTAATTTGTCTCCCAACTTGAATGTGCGGTTCATCAGCCTCGACAGGAATAACTGCCGCTTTGCTGCCAATTCCAAAACGCGAAACTACCAGATTTGCCGCCTCCAAACCAGTCACATAAGCTTTTTCCTGCGACCAAGAACCGTGACGGGTAACAACCCAATCGCCACTCATAAATACATTATCATAACTTGTGACCGCAGGCAACAAATACTGATAACTTCCCGGTGCAAAATGAGTCACCGCGCGCGACAAGCGAATTGCGCTGCTGTCAATTACTTTTGCTTCCCGAAAAGCCGGAATACAAGTTGCTAAATCCCGCTGCACTAAAGCAACAATTTCCTCATCTTTTAGGGGAATCAATTGATTGGCGTGATAAAAATCAGCTTCCACAACTGTTCCCGGTTCGGAGCGGAATTCGTCGTGCAAAGCATTCAAATCAAAAAATGTCCAACCCGTAGTTGAACTAAATCCAAAACAGGCATTTGAAGGCAGCGGAATGTCAATTTTTCTGTCAAACCAGAGGCGAACAGCTAACACGTCAACAGCGCCCAAATTCATCACGTCCCGAAATTCTTGGCGGCTTTGCAAAGCTGTGCTGCTGCTGATAATTTTTTGCATCCCAGTAACGCCAACTGCAAAAATAACTGCATCTGCCTCGAAGATTTCATTGCCGCAAACTACGCCAGTAGGTCGGTTGTTGCTGTCAACTATTAAATCAGTAACTCGTTGATTTGTCAATACTTTAGCGCCGATTTTTTCTAGGCGTTCCACCCAGGGGCGAAAGATTTTTTCTCCGACAGTGCCGCGACACCAAACTACATCAAAATCTGGTTGGTGTGCTAGAATGAAATAATAAAGCATTCCTAAAGCTGCTGCTGCCGAACATTGTTCTCCGGGTGCAAATAAACCTACTAATAACATCGGCTCGAAGGCATCGCGGTACAGCCTCGCAGATACGCCAAACTGTTTGAACAATTCGCGGGCTGTGACGCGATCGTACCTGCGCCAAGCTGCGTCGGAATTGTCGAAATCTAGGACGGCGTAGAGTAAAGGTAAGGCTGAAAGCCGATCGACTAATGGCAGTCTTTTAAATCGGGTGTAAAGAAAGGTTCCTAACGGTGTGGGAAGGAGCGGTTCGTTCTGAAATATCGGCGATTCTACTTCCAATCCGGCGGGGGAATACTGACAAGAACGAGTCCAAGGCGTAAACGGATCGAGTCCTAATTCCTTGACTAATGAAAAGATATTTTTGTAGGGATACCAGAAGCCGTGAATGCCTGCTTCTACTGAACGCCCCCCTGCCGTTTTCCACCCCGCGACTAAGCCTCCCGGCTGAGGGCCTGCTTCTAACAAAGTTACGTCGTAGCCTTGCTGGGCGAGGTGATAGGTAGCGCCTAAACCGGCCCATCCTGCACCAACGACGACTATTTTGGGGGCTGGCGATTCTGCTGACATTTCGTACCTCTTCATTTTTGATTAATCATGACATAATTTATAAATAAAGGTGAAATGTGTGATAAATTAGCTAAAATCTATTGTAGTTTTTTTGACGGTGGAAATGTTATCTTTAAACGTTAAGGTTGGTTTTTGCCAGAATTGAAATGAGACTGAAATACATAAATCGAACTGGTTGTCAATATGCAATTAATTAATTATTTGACTGCTGTTTTTGGGGTAATTTGGCAGAACAGCATTTTTCACTGGGCGGCGCTAATTTTGCTGTGCGTGGCTGTTTGGGGCGAGTACACTTCTGTGAAGCAGTATCAGCGCTATCTGGGCGCGAAAAGCCGATCGACTTCTGATGCGATCGACTATTTGAGCTCGAAGTTAGACAGCGGTACATCAGGGGCGATCGAACTGCGCCAGCAAGAAACAGCAGCAAATACTTGGAAACTGCTGCTAGACTGGTTTAGCGAGCACTTGGCGGGGGAAATAACCGCCGATGGCGAGGCTTACAGGGCGCAGGTAAAATCCGGGCGGTTTGTCTTATTTCAGTATCCGGCAATTTTAGGGCGATCGGCACCCCGGAGTCAGTGGCGGTTTGTACCGAGTACCTTAGTCGCGCTGGGGGTTTTAGGTACATTTTACGGCATTCAAACCGGCTTGCAAGATGTTAACTTGGGTTCGCTGCAAGATACCAAAGAACTGCTACCATCGATCGGCACGTTGCTGGAAGGAATGAAAACCGCATTTTCGACTTCTTTGATGGGTTTGGGCTCTTCTAGCATATTTACGCTTGTCTTGGCTTGGGGCGATCGCGCGCGCATTGCTAATCAATCCAAATTGCGGAACAAATTAGATAAAATCGCCAAATTACAAACGCCTGAACAAGTATTTTCCCGCGCCAATTCTAGTGGCGATGTTGAAAGTGCGATCGTCCTTGCAACAGACACAATGAGAACCGGGTTTGCTCAAATCGTCGAGGCGCAAAGCAATGTGAACTCCCAGGCGATCGGACAGCAAATCGGCTTAGCAATGACCCCAGTTTTTCAAGACATCCGTCAAGAGTTATCCCTACTCAAACAAATTAAAGCCGACCAAGGAGAAGAGATATTAAACAATCTACTTTCTGGACTCCGCACCGAAGTAATCGAACCCGTAGTCGGGCGATTAGATCAAAGCGCCCAGTTAACTCAATCAGCATCCGAAGCTGTCAGAGAACTCAAGAACGAATTGGGCGGAATATCTGCTAGTTTAGCACAATCTATCCTGACAATTCAAACTTTCCAGCAAGATACATTAGTGCAGTTGCAGGAATTTGCCAACAACTTGCAGCAGATTTTAGGACAGTTTCAAACCGACACCCACAGCGTTTTGCAGGAAATGGCCACCGAAATACGCTCCGGAGTTGGAGAAAGCATTGAAGGGATGAAAGCGCAAAGAACAGCCTTTCAAGAAAGCGCCCAAGAAGCCGCCAACACCTTTAAAGGAATCCAAGATAACTTGCAAGCATCTCTCCACACTCAAGCCGAACAAGAAAAGGAAATGCTAGAAGGAGTTGAAGCCAGAATGACAAATATTTTAAATGCCACCCACTCCGCTTTTCAAACTCAGTCAGATACCCTCAAAGTAGTAGGTGACGAAGCTTCGGGACTGATGGATAAAGCGCGAGAAAATCTGGTTGGTAGCTTGCAAAATGTTGACTCCATGCTGCAAAACACCCGCGTCACAGTCCAGGAAGAATTAGACAACTTCCGGGTAACGTATCAAGCGTCTCTCCAGCAATTTTTTACCCAACAAAACAATTTATTAGAAGGAACATTAGGCAAGCAGCAAAAAGGTTTAGCCCAGGTTGTACTCGGTTTGCAGAAAGTTTTTCAGGAAGAATCAGAGAAACGCAAAGTGATGTCGCAGCAAGTTGACCAAAGTATGAGCCAAATTTTGACAACAGCCGCAGAAGTCAGTCAGTTTGCTAATTCTGTGGGCTTGAATTCCAGCCAGCGTTTGGCACAGTTGCAGGAATTAGCGAAGATAACCGGACAAGAAGTGCTGCGGGTAGAAAGCGTTTATGAAAAAATGGCAAATCAGTTCAATGTAGAAGGGGAAAAGTTGCAAACTACCTATACAAATTTGGTGAATCAATTAAATGCAGCTTTGCAAGCGGAACAAGAACAAGTGCGGCGGGTAGAAAGTGCGTATCAAAATATGACAAATCAGTTCGATCGCGCTTTAGAGTTGGGCAACAATCAATTAGTTGGATATTTGGAAAAAACTACGTCATCGCAGCACAAGTTTTTTGAAGAAGCGGACACTTCGATGGCAAAAGTGTGCAGTGGGTTGCAAGAAAGTTCCGACGGTTTAATGCAGGTTGCTCATTATTTGGTAGCTGCCGCTGATAATTTAGGAACGAAGAAATAAGGCTCAATAAACTCGCTCCACATTGTTTAAAGTTGGCAATTAAGCATCTTTCACCATCCACACGAACCAGCTCAAAATATTCTCGACAGGAGACAGCGGATAGTCGGTTAGGTCGATCGTGACTATTTGTCCCTCCAACTTCAAAAACCGCCATTGCGTCCCGCTAGTAACGCAACCGTAGGCAGCCCCTAGCGGTTGCTCTTTTGCCTGATTAAATTGCCTTACAGCCAGCATTTCTGCAATGCACTGTCCCAGCCCAGATTTCAAGTCAGATTTTTTGGCCTCAACCACAACAATTGCTGGAGCTTCCACCGTTAGTTGTTCGGGAGAACGGCTAATCAGGAAATCACAAACTCCGTTTAGTCCAACACTTGGATCGACATTAAATTCTTCGCCAGAAAACACGCTGACTTGACGGTTGAGGGTGCGCCGCACTTCCAGCAAGACGGGATTAATAATGACTTCAGAGCGAGCTTTTTCGGTGTCTACAGCGATCGCCCAAGGTACATCTTCTAAAATCGCTAAAAGCTTGGAACTCGCAGCGATCGGCTCAACAGAGTCAGGGAAAAATCGGCTTCCCTCAACTATTGTCAGGTGAAAATCTCGCTTCACCTTGTCGATGCTAAACTGACTGTACGGCATAATATTTTGTTGTTGTTTTTATGCGAGAGCGTAATGTAAAATGGCAGGATACATCAAAGACTACACAGCAATAATTATATGTCAGAAATGACGGTCAAAAATCACAACTAACAACAGCAATGAGAGATTTATCAGATTTAGATAACGCACCGGAAATAGAAGAAGAGGAAGACTCTAGCGTCTTGCTGTCGATCGGCGATTTAATGTCTGGCTTGCTGATGTTGTTCGCCCTCCTGTTCATCACCGTGCAAATTCAACTCAGCGAAAAGGTGAAAATGCTGGATGAAAAAATACTTCAGGTGGAAAAACTGCGCCAGGAATTGCAGCAATATCAAAACGCATTTAAAGGACTGCCGCAGATTATTCTCAATGCTTTAGAAGGGAAAGTTGGAAACAAAGATATTTTTACAGTCGATCCCGGAACCGGAGATGTCAGCATTCGCGATCGCATTTTGTTTGACAATAATAGTTCCGTCCTCAAATTAGAAGGAAAAAACTTTTTGCAAGCCTTCATTCCTGTTTACAGCCAAGTGCTTTTTGCTAACAAACAGTTTGAAAAACAAATTGCTCGCGTTGTCATCGAAGGACATACCAGTTCCGCAGGTTCCGAACAAAAAAATCTGGAACTGAGTTTACGCAGGGCTTTAGCTGTTTCTAATTATATGTTTTCCGATGAGGTAAATTTTCCTAAAAAAGCCGAATTGCAGCAGAAAATATTAGTTTCCGGGCGGGGAGAATTAGATGCGAATCCGACTCAAAATGCAGCGGGCGATCGCAAAGTCGTTTTTCGCTTCCAATTCCGTCGCGAAAACTTGAATATTGACTTAAACCGCCAATTACCATCGCCCGAAGGCAAAAAATGAAAATTCGCGATCGCAATTTACCGCTGAAACCGCTACCGCACAACCCTCATTTGCCTCCGCAGACCGAGAAATCAAGAAAGTATTTAAGCCTGATTTGATATAAAATGTGTTGGATCATTATTAGCCAGAACACGCGCGGGTAGCCACAAACCCTTATGAAATCGATCCTTCCCAATCGCCAATCAAAAATTGAAAATCGAAAATTGTATAGCCTGTTACTGCTATTATTTCCCGCCACTGCATGGCTGATCGTTTTCTTCATTTTACCGGTGCTAATTGTACTTTTGTACAGTTTCCTAGAACGCGGTACTTACGGCGGCGTTACTTGGATATTTACTCTCAGCAACTACCAGCGTTTGTTCAGCGGACTTTTTTTAGGAGTAATTGGTCGATCGCTCTTTTTAGCTTTTTTAACAACCGCAGCTTGTCTTTTAGTTGGCTATCCCCTAGCATTTTTCATCGCCACCCGCCCTCCCCGCTGGCGAAATGCCCTGCTTTTGCTGGTAATTATTCCATTTTGGACTAACTTTTTGGTGAGAACCTACGCCTGGATAATTTTACTGCGTAGCGAAGGAGTAGTTAACACAGCCCTGCAAAGCCTGCAAATTATTAGCGAACCGTTAAACTTGCTTTTTACCCCTTTCGCTGTGGCGATCGGTCTGATTTACGGCTATTTACCTTTCATGGTTCTACCATTATATTCTAGCATAGAACGCTTCAACTTTTCATTAGTAGAAGCCGCTCAAGATTTAGGAGCAAATGACATTATAACTTTCTGGCGCGTATTTTTGCCATTGACAACTCGCGGAATTGTTGCAGGCTCTATTTTAGTTTTTGTTCCAACAGTTGGCGCTTTTATTACTCCAGATATATTGGGAGGGTCTAAGACAGTTATGGTGGGAAATTTGATTCAAAATCAGTTTATGAAAGCCCGAGACTGGCCTTTTGGTTCCGCGCTTTCTGTGCTGTTGACGGCGATAGTATTGATTCCGGTTTTGATTTATTTCCGCGTATCTGATGAAACTTAAAGATGTAAACTCAGATTTACAGTTAGGTGAGGGCGGGTTTATGAGATTATTGATTTTAGGCGATTATTGTTGGCAGTTGGCAGTTGGCAGTTGGCAACTAACAACTAACAACTAACAACTAACAACTAACAACTGCCAACTGACTAATGACTAAAACAAAACTAGATTTGCTCGTGCGGGCGACTGGGAAAAAGTGGCTTTTGGTACAAGCTGCACTAGCATTTGCCTTTCTTTACTTACCAATTCTCATCTTAATTATTTACTCCTTCAACGCCTCCAGATTCAATGCAGTCTGGCGCGGTTTTACCCTCGACTGGTACCGCAGCTTGTTCAGCAATGCAGGTGCGACGATTGCTAGCAGCAGCGCCGGAATTTTTCCCGCACTCAACAACAGCTTGCTGATTGCAGCTATTTCCACTGCGTTAGCGACAATTTTCGGTACAATGCTGGCGCTAGCACTAGAACGCTTTCATTTTCCGGGACGCAAAGCAGTAGAAGCTTTACTATTTTTGCCGATTATTATGCCCGAAATTACGATCGGCATTTCGCTGCTAGTTTTCTTTACCCTAGCATTTCGGATCGTAGAAAATCTCACCGGAATTCGCCTCAATCTCGGCTTACCTACAGTAATTATCGGTCATGTTGCCTTTAATATTTCATTTGTGACAATTACCGTCAGAGCACGTTTGTCAGAACTCGATCCTCAATTAGAACAAGCAGCTTTTGACTTGGGCGCTAACGAATGGCGGACTTTTTGGCGGATCACTTTTCCTCTGATTTCGCCCGCTATTTTCAGCGGCGCACTACTGGCTTTTACTTTGTCTCTAGATGATTTTGTCGTGACATTCTTCACCACCGGCGTCGGTTCGATGACTCTGCCACTATTTGTTTACGGGATGATAAAATTTGCAGTAACGCCAGCGATTAATGCCATCTCAACTTTGATGTTGTTCGCTTCCTTGTTGCTGGTTGTATCATCATTAAAAACCAAAAATACTTAAATAATTGCTTTTTGTGTCATAATTATTGTTCGTTATAACTAACCCAACCTATGAAACGCCTGCTGACATTCCTACTTTTGTTTGCGATCGGTGCAACCGTAGCTTTCGGCTGTAGCCCCACAGGTGGCAACCAACAGCAAGTGCTGAACATTTACAATTATGCAAGTTATATCGCCCCAGAAGCGATCGCCCAATTTGAAAAAGAGAACAATGTTAAAATTCAATATGACACTTTCGAGAACAGCGACGCACTCTACGCCAAACTAAAACAGGGAAATCCCGGTTACGACTTAATATTTCCCGCCGATTACATGGTGAAAATTATGGTGAAAGAAAACATAATTGAGCCTCTAAATTTCCAGAACATTCCCAACAAAATCAACCTCGATGCTAAGTTTACCAATCAATCTTTCGATCCACAAAACAAGTATTCTCTGCCCTACCAGTGGGGAACAATGGGACTTGGCTACAACGTGAAAGCAACCAAAGGCGATATCAACAGTTGGGCGGCGATGTTCGATCCGAAATATACCGGAAAAGTCGCATGGCAAGATGATGCCAGATACACTTTTGCAGGAGTTTTAATGTATTTAGGATTTGACCCAAATACCACAAATCCCGAAGAAATTAACAAAGCCCGCGATTTGCTGATCAAAAATAAAAATATTATTGCCGCTTTTGTCCCAGACACGGGTCAAACTCTGCTAGATCAAGGAGAAGTAAATCTGACAATGGAATGGAGCGGCGATATTTTTCAGGTGATGCAAGAGAACCCAAATCTCCGCTACGCTATTCCGAAAGAAGGAACAATAGTCTTTTCTGACAATATGGCAATTCCCAAAGGTGCAGCCAACAAAGAGTTAGCAGAGAAATTTATCAACTTCACTTTGCAGCCAGAAATAGGTGCAAAAATTTCTAACTTTATCCACTTCGGAACGCCGAACAAAGCAGCAATAGACAAAGGTTTAATCGACCCGAAAGATTTGAATAATCCCCAAATTTACCCGCCCGCTGAGGTGTTTGCTAAAATGAAATTCTTGCAGGATGTCGGGAAAGCAACCGCATTGTACGATCGAGCTTGGACGGAAGTTAAAGCAGGATCGGGAAAGTAAAGAAAACAGGTGGCGGCTGGGGCGGGTTTACTTAAATTTTTAGCTTGTATTCGAGTTGCACCCTTCTCAAGAACAGGCTGTCCGGCCTGTTCCACAAAGAATAAATTTATTGTGGAACGAACAGGCTGTCCGGCCTGTTCCACAATAAATTTATTGTGGAACGGGCCGGAGATCCCGTTCATAAAAGCCTTATTGAAAATGGTGAAATATCTCTGTTTAACCGGGTTCTCTCTCAGATTTTTATTGCTCATAGCTCATACATACTAACACAATGCACGCAGTTGAACTTGTAAACATTTCCAAAATATTTAAAAGTGTCCGCAGTCAAGATTTCTTAGCTGTAGACAACATTAACCTGCAAATTTACGATCGCGAATTCTTTTCTTTACTCGGCCCTTCAGGCTGTGGCAAAACTACAACTTTGCGAACGATCGCAGGTTTTGAAACTCCCACAGCAGGCGAAATTTACATTCACGGCCAACCGATGCAAAATCGCCCCCCATTTCACCGCCCAGTGAATACCGTATTTCAAAATTATGCTTTATTTCCGCACATGACTGTAGCACAAAATGCTGCATTTGGGTTGGAAATGGAGAATTTGCCTCCGCAAACAATTCGCGATCGCGTGGCGGCAGCCTTAGCATTAGTACAGCTAACAGATGTAGAAAAACGCTATCCCCGGCAACTGTCAGGAGGCCAGCAGCAGCGAGTAGCCCTGGCGAGGGCGTTGGTCAAAGAGCCTTCTGTTTTGTTGTTGGATGAACCCCTAGGAGCGCTGGATTTAAAATTGCGAAAAGAGATGCAACTAGAATTAAAAACAATGCAGCGAAAATTGGGAATTACGTTTATTTATGTAACTCACGACCAAGAAGAAGCGCTCACAATGTCGGACAGAATTGCAGTGATGGAGGGAGGAAAGCTACAACAAGTCGGCACGCCTGTTGATATTTATGAATATCCAAAAACGCGGTTTGTTGCTGATTTTATTGGTGAGAGCAATTTTTTGACCGGGCGAGTAGTAGAAAAGCAACAAGGTCAAGTAATTGTGTTAGTTGACCAGCATTTGGCCGTGTTAGTTACGACAGCAGAAAATTTGCCCGCTGGGAAAAATGTTACCCTGGTGTTGCGGCCGGAAAAAGCTGCTATTTATCCGGCTAATTATGATGCTGAAAATACCTGGCCAGGAACAGTAGAAGAGGCGATTTATATTGGCACTGATACGCGCTATAGGGTGCGCCTGACCGCTAAAAGCTCGATCGCCCTTCGCCGACAAAACTTGCACCGAGATGACTTGCAGCGGCACAAAGTCGGGGATAGCGTTCGAGTTGCCGTGCCGCCGGAAAGTATCTGCATTCTTTGAAACGTCCTGCTTAATTAAATCTCCTTTATTGCGGTGATGGCAAAGGAGTTTCCCCTTCCGGCGCGGGAATTTCCGCAGGAGTTGATTCAGGCGAAGGCGCGGGAATTTCCGCAGGAGTTGATTCAGGCGACGCGGGAATTTCCGCACCCGGTGCGGGACTCTCAGTACCGGGTGCGGGACTTTCAGTACCGGGCGAGGGACTCTCCGCAGGGCTCGGGGCGGAAGTTTCCGGCGGTGGCGGAAGTGGTTCGGGCTCTGGCTGAGGGCTTTGGAGGCTGCGTACCCACAAACCTAAACCTGCAAAGGCTAACATCAGCCCCAACAGCCCCAGCAGCGGCAACCAACGTTTGGACTGCTGTTTTTGAACTCGTTCCGGGGCGGGGGAAGTTTCGGGGTACAGTAACTGTTTGGACGATTCTGAAAGCTGAGATTCCGGTATCCTCCCCGTCTTTTGGAGAGATGCTGACCCTTCTGACATCGGCAGGGACACCGACTGGAGGGACACTGGCGCTGTTGACGCTGTTGACGTTGGCGATGGAGGAAACAGTACCAATCTCTCCGGCGACATCCGACAGTAAGTCGCCACGACAGAGGTGTTATCGTAACCGTTTTTCTCGTTGGCGAGGCTAATCCAAGACTCAACAGCAGATTCCAAAGAAATTTTGCCCTCTAACACCGGAGGGCCGTAATTTTCCCAAGATTGCTCTACCCAGTCGTTGTCGGCCAAACCGTCGGAACACAGCAGCAGCAAGCCTTCCTCTTCGACAATAAATCGCTGAATCGTCGGGCGCAGGAAATCGCCGTCCCGCGTGCCCAAAGCTTGAGTCAGGGCTCCTGCATCCGATCGCAGTTGAGTCTCCCAGTATAAACTGTGTCCTAGCTTGACTTCCCTTGACGCTACGTCATCGTCCACAGTCAGCCGCTGACAGTAATTTTTGCCAATCCAATAAGCGCGGCTGTCTCCAACATTGACTAAATAAAGTTCGTGACTGTTATTCGACGGTACATCCTCGGAAATTTTGATTTTTTGAGGCAACTGGAGGGCCATCACCAAAGTCGTCCCCATCCGCTGCCGCAACTCTTTTCCCTGCTCGTTATTTTGAGCAGAAATCACATTATTTACAACTCTCACTATTTCTTCGAGTTGTTTAATTACCATTGCTGGCGTCATCAACTCTGCTTGTTGAGCGGTTTCAGCCAGCAAGTTTTGGACTAAAGATTTGAGGGAATGCACGGCTAATTGGCTGGCAACTTCTCCTCCTTCGTGGCCTCCCACCCCATCGCAAACCACTGTCAAGTAAGGAATTAGTTGGTCGCCGCCTGAAGTTTTGCTAAATTGTAAATCCGCAGCAGTCGGATAGCAACTGTCTTCATTTTTGGCGCGCTGCGGCCCGGTATCAGTCATGCCGACCACTTCTAAATGCAGAGGCAATAAAGCCGCTTCTTCTAATAGTAAATCGTTAAGTTCTAGGGCGATCGCGTCAAAATTCATGCTGCTGCGACGCATAAACTGACAAATCTCTCCGAGTTTCGACTGCACCTCGGGCGCTGCCGATTCCACCAAACCCGACCACACATCTCCCAAATCCCGCAGAGTCGGCACAAAATTGCCCTGGTGCAGTTCCAGCAGGCGTACCCGCCAACCTTCCACCCGCAAATTTTCCGGCACCAGCAAACTCGCAGCCACTCCTTGTTCCGAAAGTGGCGTCCACAGTTGGAGCATTTGCCACAGCCAGTAAACTTGGCGGGCGGCAGTTGTCCCAGACCAAGCTTGTAAAATAGAAGGATTTAGGCTACCGAAATTATTGACCGGCACATTTTCCAACAGCAGTACCTCTGTGGCTTCGGCTGCTTCCCCCACGGAACAAAAACCGTAGACTTCGGGCGTATGCAGCCGTTGGGGATACAAATGCAGGTAAGGCATGATGCTGTCGGGCAGTTGTTCGGGGACGCTTGGAGGCACAGATGGACGGCTGTCTAGCCAGAGTTGGGGTGCAATCACAAAATATCGATCGGCTATTACCTTACCCGCCGACACTTCCTCGGCTGCTTTGCCCACCGCCCGCAAATACCGATAAATTAAATTGGTTTCGCAAGCTGCACAGTGCTGGCGGCCAAAGGTATTCCCTGGTTCGGGACAGCTCAGATTCGGGCAATAAATGGGTTCTGAGAAACTACTGATCATATCGAAATAGCTAGTGTAAAAACATTCTGAAGATATTATGATTCCCCAGCCCAACTTCACGAGCTTGAGAATAAACTGATTTTAGCCCCTATCAATTTTTTAACTGCCTTTAGACCAGAGAAATTGTAGTTGCTGCCGGTGGAGAGCGGCTAAAATTGTCATCAAAGTTACTAAAACTCAGACTTCGATCGCGATCCCAGCTTCAACCCGATACTGCGGCGCGTCAAATCGCCAACAGGGCCAGCAAGCCGCAAACCCTTGCAGACTATGTTGTTGGCAATTCGTAAATCTCAAATTTCCAATCTAAGATATAAATATTATCACTATTCCTTTTTACGATCTTGACTCCCACACTCTTTTGGCTGCTAGCTGGGACTTTGCTCTGTTTGACAGAGCTATTTCTCCCGACTGCTTTTGTCGCTTTTATGATGGGGCTGAGCGCCTTCGCGGTAGCTGGATGCTCTCTAGTTTTACCTTACGTTAGTTTACAAATCTTTTTGTGGATGGTATTTTCGACAGTTTTTGTGCTGGTGTCTTGGCGCTTGATACCAAAAGGCAAGGTAAGGGCGATCGCAGATTCTCAGGAAGCAAAAACTTTAACAGAAATTCCCCCCGGCGAAACGGGACGGGTGATTTATGAGGGCAATTCTTGGCAAGCTCGCTGCGAAGATACCAGCGCCACCATCCCTCCCAACCAAAACGTAATTGTCGTAGGACAAAAAGGCACTACTCTGATAGTTTTGCCAGAAAAATTATTGCATTCTTAAACAAAATGCGTAATTAGTCAGTAGTCAGTAGTCAGTAGTCAGTAGTCAGCAGTCATTAGTCAGTTGGTAGGGGCGGTGCCTGTGAGTGCCCGCCCTCTTAGTAGTCAGCAGTCAGCAGTCAACAGTCATCAGTCAACAGTAATCATTAGTCATTAGTAAACAGTCAACAGCCAACACTCAACAGCCAACACTCAACAGTCAACAGTCAACAGCCAACACTCAACAGCCAACAGCCAACACTCAACAGCCAACAGTCAACACTTAACAGTCAACATTTAGCATTGATAGGAGTCAACCGTGGAACAATATTTTTTACTCGTGTTTTTAGCACTAGGCGGTTCAGCCCTCGCCGGTTCCGTCAAGATTATCAATCAGGGAAATCAAGCATTGGTAGAGAATTTAGGTAAATATAATGGCAGGAAACTCGAACCTGGTTTGAATTTTGTGATGCCGTTTTTCGATCGCGTAGTTTACGAGCAAACAATTCGGGAAAAAGTCTTAGATGTTCCCCCGCAAGCTTGTATCACCCGCGACAACGTTTCGATCACGGTTGATGCTGTGGTTTACTGGCGAATTGTAGACTTGGACAAAGCTTGTTACAAAGTGGAAAATCTCCAGTCAGCAATGGTAAATATGGTGCTGACTCAAATTCGCGCGGAAATGGGTCAACTGGATCTCGAACAAACTTTTACGGCTCGTTCTCAAATTAATGAAATCTTGCTCAAAGATTTAGATCTTGTTACCGATCCTTGGGGAGTGAAAGTAACGCGGGTAGAATTGCGGGATATTATCCCTTCTAAAACTGTACAGGAATCGATGGAATTGCAGATGGCAGCCGATCGGCGCAAGCGGGCGGCCATTTTGACATCCGAGGGCGAACGCGAGTCAGCAGTTAACAGCGCCAAAGGTAAGGCCGAAGCGCAGGTTTTGGATGCCGAAGCGCGCCAAAAAGCGACTATTTTGGAGGCGGAAGCTCAACAAAAGGCGATCGTCCTGAAAGCTCAAGCAGAACGCCAAAGTCAGGTTTTGAAAGCTCAAGCTACTTCTGAGGCTTTGCAAATTATCGGCAAAACCCTGCAAAACGACCCCAAAGCGCGGGAAGCTTTACAGTTTTTGTTAGCTCAAAACTATCTGGACATGGGCTTGAAAATTGGCAGCAGCGACAGCAGCAAGGTGATGTTTATGGACCCGCGCAGCATTCCCGCTACGATGGAAGGATTGCGATCGATCGTTGGGGAAGCAAGTAATAATGAGGTGAACAAATAGAAATAAATTGCGATTTCAATCGCTCCTGCATAGAAAGAAAGGGCGATTGAAATCGCTTCTGCACCAATACAAACGGCGATTGAAAGAGACTGTTGGCGAATGTCTGAGGGGTCTTACCCCTCACATCTAGAACCGAGTAGTTGCGTTCGCTATTGGTAGTTAACAGCTATATAGTCAATTAGACCTTTAGTCCAGAAACACGATTTGGGGGGGGTGAGGGGTAAAACCCATTGTTGATTGACCAACAGTCTCTTTCAATCGCCGAGTAACAAACAACAAATAACAAATAACAAACAACAAGCAACAAATAACAAACAACAAATAACAAACAACAAACAACAAACAACAAGCAACAAATAACAAACAACAAATAACAAACAACAAACAACAAACAACAACTAACAAATAACAACTAACAAATAACAACTAACAAATAACAACTAACAAATAACAACTAACAACTAACAAATAACTTCCCTAAGATTGTTGAGCAAGAGTACACCGATCGCACAATCCGAAAAACTCCAAAGTGTGATAATAAATCTTGAAAGAATGAGATTGTTGCAATTGGGTTTCTAAGTGATGGACGGGACATTCGTCGATCGGAATAGACGCGCCGCATTCGAGACAAGTGAGGTGATGTTGGTCCTGGTGGGCGGCACCGTAGAGAGATTCGCCGCTAGCGAGGGTTCTGACGTGAACGAACCCCTCTCGCTTTAAACTGTCGAGGGAGCGGTAAACTGTTGCTAAGCCCATGCTTTGGTCGCTGTTTCGCAGTTCTAGATAGATATCTTGCGCTGAGAGCGATCGATTTAAGGTCTTGAGCAAGTCTAAAATACGCTCCTGACTGCGGGTGCGGTTGGTTCTCATAATTTTTTTGTGTAATTTGCTGGAGTCAAATCTATCGCTGTTTCTAGGCTAGCTTAATTAGGGGCGCGAAAGGGCGATCGGCTTCCCGCCTAGTTGTAGAATAAGGTGGCCGTAACTTCGCATCACCTACACATTGCTGTGACTCAAAAATATTTTGCCCAAATCTATGTTACCCTCCGCCCTTCGGTTTTAGACCCAGCGGGCACTGCCGTACAGTCTGGTTTGCAACACATGGGATACGACAATGTTGAGCGCGTGCGAATCGGGAAGTATGTTGAAGTGACTCTGACTGCTGCGGGAGAGTCGGAGGCGCGCGAACAACTCGATCGCATTTGCGACCAACTTTTGGCAAATCCAGTGATTGAAAATTATCGCGTTGAGTTGACTGAAGTTCCTGTTGCTGTCGAGACAGCGGGGGTATAGGAATGAAATTTGGAGTTATTGTTTTTCCCGGTTCAAATTGCGATCGCGATGTGGTGTGGGTGACTCAAGGGTTGCTGCACCAACCAACGCGCATGATTTGGCACGAAGATACCGATATTTCGGATATTGACATCATTGTAATTCCCGGCGGTTTCAGTTACGGAGATTATTTGCGGTGCGGCGCGATCGCCCGGTTTTCTCCGGCGATGCGAGCTACTGCAGAACACGCGAACAAAGGCAAACTTGTACTCGGCATCTGCAACGGTTTTCAGGTACTGACTGAAGCGGGTTTGCTCCCCGGTGCTCTGGTACGGAATGCGGGATTAAATTTTATTTGCGATCGCACTTCCTTGAAAGTCGAACGCAGTAATACTCCTTGGACTTCCGCTTATACTTCTGGTGAAATCATCGATTTGCCGATCGCCCACGGTGAAGGCAACTATTATGCTGATGCGGATACTTTAGCAGAACTAGAAGATAGCGATCGAGTGTTATTTAGGTACTGCACAGAGGCGGGCAAAATTAACGACGCTGGGAATCCCAACGGTTCGTTAAATAATATTGCTGGTATTTGCAATCCGGCAGGAAATGTGTTAGGAATGATGCCTCATCCTGAGAGAGCATCCGATCCGATGTTAGGCGAAACTGATGGAATAAAATTGTTTCAAGGGTTGTTGATGGCGACAGTTGCTGCAACTTTATAGTAACTATTTCCCAGTTCGTAGTGAGGATTATAGTGTTGCTTGATTCCTCAATAAACAAACGACTTCATTCCTAAAAGTTAGGCTCGTAGTGAGGACTTCAGTCCTGCTCAATTTCTCCATGCAGAAAGAACTTAAGTCTTTACTACGAACCTTTGAAATAGAGGATTGGTAAACTGTCGCGACAATAGCGGCTTTTGGCTTTGTAAACTCTGCCGGGGCATTCGGCGCAGAGTGCACAAGGCGAAAAGCTTCATCAGCTTTTAACGGATTTCGATTTGATTGAGGCGAAGTTAGAATCGTTGGAGGTGCAGCCGCGCCTCTGGTGAACTTTTGGTAATAAGTTAATCTGGCGTTGCTGATTTACGGTATGAGAAATAAGGCGTGCGATCGCCCAAAAATAACACTTCAAAAAACGCAGAGGTTATTCAATGTCCTGAATGTCAGTCAACTCATGTTAATAAAAATGGTCATAAAAAACGTAAACAGAATTATATTT
The DNA here is from genome assembly GCF_015207455.1 of Microcoleus sp. LEGE 07076. Classification (GTDB taxonomy): domain Bacteria; phylum Cyanobacteriota; class Cyanobacteriia; order Cyanobacteriales; family Microcoleaceae; genus Microcoleus. The sequence goes on along the minus strand of NZ_JADEWV010000082.1, from coordinate 35 downwards.
TTGTCGGTTGTGGCAGACAATTTATAGATTACTAC
>NZ_JADEWV010000081.1 GCF_015207455.1 Microcoleus sp. LEGE 07076 | reverse complement strand
GCTCATAGCCCGATCGTCTTCGCGGCGCTCGCCTCTTAGCCACTGCTTGATTGCTGTTTCAATTACTTTGTTGGGGTCATTCGTCAGGTGCTTAATTTGGTCTAGCAGTTCAGAATCGATATGGATGGACAGTTCCACTTTTTCTGACGAAGTGTGGGAGGGTATACTTGACTCGCTCATAGTTAAAAAATCCTAGTTTTAATTCTTAAGTTTCAATTCCTTCTAGGAATTTACGCTTTACACAATTATGTACCGCACCAATTGATCGAGTTTCATGCAGTCGTACCCAGCCAATTTTAGGCAGGTTGATTCGTTTTACGTCATGACGAATTCCCTGTTTAGCTTTAGTGCCTTGTTCTAGATAAAAAGAGTCTTTAGACTTGCTTTTTTTTGAGAATTTAGGCTGTGCAGAAACTTTCTTGAAGCATCTATCCCAAGCTGTCATCACTTCAGTTACTGCCTGCTGGGGACTTGCTTTGGATGATTTGTAGTACCCGGGGTTAGACGGCTTAATTTCAGCAATTAACCGCTTGTGCAAGTCAATGGCGCTGGGAATTTTTACCGATTTGTCGGTTTCTCGTGGTTTCAAAATATCAAGAATGATGGCATTCCCAAAGTTATAGGCGTGTCTGACAACTCCACAATGTTGACGGAATTGCGTCACTTGCCGATTATTCGGTTTTAATTCCGTCTTAAAAGAGAGCAGCATTTTGTTTTTAAGCTCTGATGTATTTACTCGCTCTCCCCTATTGATTATATGGACAATTTGGGAGATTTGTCGAGATTTGTCGATAACTTACGATACACCTATTTGCCCAATCTCGTTAGGCCGGGGCTTGCGTCTCGTCTTTCGGTCAAGCGCTAGCTTGTTCTCACCAATATTTTTGAGTTGGCGAGGGCCCGGAAGTAGAGCAACCTGACTGGACTGGAGGTTTGAGAGTGGATGTTGGCGATCGGCTTTTCCCCAACCGTTCAACAGCTTTCTGTACAATACAACAAAAGTCAATCTTTTGCCGATAGGTTTTATGACTAACGTTCCTGTATCTCGCATTCGTAATTTTTCGATTATTGCTCACATCGACCATGGAAAATCCACCTTGGCCGATCGCCTGTTGCAGCAAACTGGGACTGTGCAGGCACGGCAGATGAAAGAGCAGTTTTTAGACAATATGGATCTCGAACGCGAACGCGGCATTACGATCAAGCTGCAAGCGGCTCGGATGAATTATACTGCCAAGGACGGTCAGGAGTACGTGCTCAATCTGATCGACACTCCCGGACACGTAGACTTTTCTTACGAGGTGTCGCGATCGCTCGCTGCTTGCGAAGGGGCGCTGCTGGTGGTAGACGCATCTCAAGGCGTAGAAGCACAAACCTTGGCCAATGTCTACCTTGCCTTGGGAAATAATTTGGAAATTATTCCTGTTTTAAATAAAATTGACCTGCCGGGGGCGGAACCGGAACGGGTAAAAGGGGAAATTGAAGAAATTATCGGTCTAGACTGTAGCGGGGCGATTGAGGCTTCTGCTAAGGAAGGAATTGGTATAGATGAGATTTTGGAGTCGATCGTCGAATTGGTGCCGCCGCCGCAGGATACTGTTGACAAACCGCTCAGGGCACTAATTTTTGACAGCTATTACGACGCTTATCGGGGGGTAATTGTTTATTTCCGGGTGATGGATGGCAGTGTCAAAAAGGGCGATCGGGTTTTGTTGATGGTTTCGGGGAAAGAATATGTCATTGATGAATTGGGCATCCTGTCACCGACTCAAGTTCAAGTAGACGAACTGCACGCGGGGGAAGTTGGTTATCTGGGCGCGGCAATTAAAGCAGTAGCTGATGCTCGCGTCGGCGATACCATTACTTTGGTCAAAAAGCCGGCACCGGAGCCTTGGCCGGGTTATACAGAAGCAAAGCCGATGGTTTTTTGCGGCTTGTTCCCGATCGATGCCGACCAATTTCCCGACTTGCGGGAAGCTTTGGAAAAACTCGAACTCAACGATGCGGCGCTTTCCTACGAACCGGAAACTTCAAGCGCGATGGGATTTGGTTTTCGCTGTGGTTTCTTGGGTTTGCTGCACATGGAAATCGTGCAAGAAAGACTGGAAAGAGAATACGATTTAGATTTGATTGTTACAGCTCCTTCAGTAGTTTATCAAGTCACAACAATTAAAGGAGAAGTGTTAACAATTGACAATCCGAGTCACTTGCCAGATCCTCAATATCGCGAGAAGATTGAGGAACCTTATGTGCGGGTAGAAATGCTGTCGCCGGAAAACTATGTGGGGACGCTGATGGAGTTGTCTCAAAATCGGCGGGGCATTTTTATGGATATGAAATATCTGAGTCAGGGGCGGACTACGCTGGTTTACGAGTTGCCTTTGGCGGAGGTGGTGACGGACTTTTTCGATCAGATGAAATCGCGATCGCGCGGTTATGCCAGCATGGAGTATCACCTGATCGGTTATCGCGAAAATCCGCTGGTAAAACTGGACATTTTAATTAATGGCGATCCGGTTGATGCTTTGGCGATGATCGTGCACCGAGATAAGGCTTACAATGTGGGTCGCGGATTGACGGAAAAGCTCAAGGAATTGATTCCCCGCCACCAGTTTAAGGTGCCGATTCAAGCGACGATTGGTGCTAAAGTGATTGCTTCGGAACACATTCCGGCTTTGCGGAAGGATGTGTTGGCGAAGTGCTACGGCGGCGATATTTCGCGGAAGAAGAAGCTGCTGCAAAAGCAAGCCAAGGGTAAGAAGCGGATGAAGTCTGTTGGTACTGTGGATGTGCCGCAGGAGGCTTTTATGGCTGTGCTGAAGCTCGATCGCGATTCGTAATCTGTGTAGCCTTTTGTTAGGAACAGGCTTTCGGGCCTGTTCCACAATAATTATGGGAGATGTGTAAGGGAGCATCTCACTTTTACATCCAAGCTAAAAATTGAATACAGGAAACAGGAGACAAGAGGAAACAGAAAAGAGGAAACAGGAAGAAAGAAGGAGTCAAAAGAAGTGTTTGTACTCTGATGAGATGCTCCCAACAGATTGATAGAAAATTTAACCAAAAACCGGGTTCAGTGGCGTCGTGAAAATATTAATCAAATGCTCAAACTTAGGTGTGCTTAATTGAATGAATAAATCTCAAATATAGACGCCTCCTTCTTTGCCATTTTCCTTCTCAACTTCCATACTTTAGATTCTCCTGAAAGCCAGTGCGCTTAGCGCCCGGGCAAAACTTTTGCGTTCTATCATATAGCGCAGGGCGAAAACTTTTGGCTCTTAAGGAATGAGAATTAAATAACTTACCATTTGATGGTTATTGTGGGATGGGCGGGAGAGCCCGTCCCACAAACTTGTCTAAGTTATTTAATTCGCGATCCTAAGCTGTTGCCTTATTCGGGGATTTTGTTTTGTTGACGCGGCCGCAGAGTTGTGGGTGTCAAAGAAGCTCTCCGCGATGTTACAATTCATAAGATAGAGGAGTTGTTGGGTTTAGATTATATCAATTTAGGTTTGTAGAAGTAGGTTGGGTTGAGGTCACGAACCATCCGTTTCACTCTCGCCCAACCTACTTCTACTAGTTCTACAAACTTAAGATAAGGACTAAACTCCTTACTCCGAGCCAAGATTAACATTATATTGTAGGTGAGATACTATGAAAAGAGTTATTGTACTTGTTGGTTTGCCTGCTTCTGGGAAATCTCAATTTGCGCGAGAATTGCTGCTTTCTGAACCTGCAAGATGGGTGCGTACTAATAAAGATTTACTGCGAGAAATGGCTCATGCTTCTCATTGGTCGCCAGCAAATGAAAAGTTTATTTTGGAGTTGAGAGATACGATTATTTTGATGGCTTTGGAAAGCGGGAAGCACGTGATTGTTGACGATACTAATTTTGGGCCTCACATCGAGCATATTAAACAGTTGGTTAATGGGAAAGCTATCGTTGAGGTCAATGATTCTTTCCTGCAAGTTCCGGTAGAGGAATGTATTAAACGGGATTTGAAAAGGGTGAATTCTGTGGGCAAAGATGTGATTGTGAAGATGTATAATAAGTACGTGCGGGTTTCGGTAGGAGTGCCGGAATACAACCCGGATTTGCCGGATGCGATTATTGTGGATATGGACGGGACTTTGGCACTTCTGAACGGCCGAAATCCTTTTGATGCTACTACGTGCGATCGCGATTTACCGAATCTGCCTGTTTTAGATACCGTCCGCAAATGGCAAACCACCGCTAATATTATTGTAGTGTCTGGTCGGACGGATGACTGTCGGCCTCAAACTGAAAAATGGTTGCAGCAGTATGAGGTGAATTATCACAGTCTGTATATGCGAAAAACCGGAGATATGCGGAAGGATGCGCTGATTAAAGAGGAGTTTTACAGACAGTATATTGTAGGGAAATATAATGTTAAGTTTGTGTTGGACGATCGCCAGCAAGTTGTTGATATGTGGCGCTCTCTTGGTTTGACTGTATTTCAAGTAGATGAAGGGGATTTTTAACCCAGCATAACTTACATAGGGCTTGCTGAAAAAGTCTTTTCGTTAAGGGTAGGAGTCAGGAGTCTGAAGTCTGAATTAGAGGAGGTAAGAATAGTCAGTAATCGTTGAAAGTGAGGAATGCGCGTCTGCTGATTTAGAGGACTCAAGTCCTGACTACGAACTAAGCGGTTAATTGACCTGGAAAAGGATTAATCGATCGAACACCGATCGACATTGTTCCCTGTGCCAGTTAAAATGGTGGAATACACAAACCCCCGATCGCCCCAAAAATGTCAATAACATAGGAAAGAAGCCCACCTTCAGTCAAAGGTGAGCTAAATTCATGCCAGCTTACCGACAGCTAGGCAATCGGGTCTCTTAGCGGATCGACGTAAAAGTTGAGAAAAAGATCCGAGTCTTCAGGAAAAACTTATCCCCAACAATTAAGCTTCAGTTTACCCGATCGCACCAGGAGAATTTCACCTCGAGCGATATTGCCCTGAAAATGGGCAAATGCTGAAGCTTAAATTGTCCAGCATTGCCCATTTTTAACTTTCATTTCCCAACCGATTAAGCATCTTCATCGTGAGCAAAGCGCCGGAAGAGGAAGTCTAGGGCGTAGTTCCGCAAGTTGTAGTATTCTGGATCTTCCATCATTTGCACCCGATCGCGCGGACGAGGAAAAGGAATCTCCAGAACCTCGCCAATCGTCGCCGATGGGCCGTTAGTCATCATCACCAGTCGATCGGCCAAAAACAGCGCTTCGTCAATATCGTGAGTAATCATCAACACAGTACAGCGGTGATCGTTCCAGATTTTCAGCAACTCTTCCTGCAATTCTTCCTTGGTAATTGCGTCGAGAGCACCAAAGGGTTCGTCCAAAATTAGCACCTTTGGACGAATTGCCAAAGCGCGGGCGATCGAAACCCGCTGTTTCATCCCCCCCGAAATTTGCGGCGGTCTTTTTTCAGCAGCTTCAGTCAATCCCACCATCGCCAAATGGTCTTTGACGATCGCATTTTTTTCGACCTTCGATTTGTCAGGAAAAACAGCGTTAACGGCAATATAAACATTTTCAAACACAGTCCGCCAAGGTAACAAAGCGTAACCCTGAAACACTACCATGCGATCGGGGCCCGGCTTGACAATTCGCTGGCCGTTAATCGACACGGTACCCTCGCTGGGATGGCTAAAACCGGACACCATATTTAATAGTGTTGACTTGCCGCAGCCCGAGTGTCCGATCAGAGTAATAAACTCTCCCTCAGCCACAGTCAAGTTAATATTTTCTAATGCCCTGTAACCGTTTGGATATACTTTATAAACATTGTCCATCACCAAAAAAGGCTCGCGGCGATCGTTTGGCGAGTGAATCTGGGTTTGGGTGTTCGTCTGGTTGGGAGCAGCGTTAATCATGGTTTTGAGAATTTATTTGTAGGTTATTTGCAATTGCCAATAATCGAGTTTTGAAAGGTGAATTGCGAGTAGAGACTACTGAAACTCTCTCTGAAACTCTCTATTTTTCTCGTCAGTCTCGAAATCTCGATCCCCCTCGCATCCCCTTTAAGAAGGAGGACTTTGAACGTTCTTGTCCCCCCATTTTTATGGAGACTGTGAACGTTCTTGTCCCCCCATTTTTGAAGGGGAGTGGGGTTGACTTTGAGCGCTCTTGTCCCCTCCTTGTTAAGGGGGGCGCCGGGGGGATCTCCGGGTTGAAAAACACGCCCTAGGGGAGATCGAGCCGATCGTCGTCAAACGCCCTCTAAGCAGCTCTGCGATCCGAATCCAGAATCACTTCAGCCATCGTGTAATCGCGTTTAATCGCGAGATTGTTGAGATAGCCGATCGGATCTTCAGCATTAAACACCGAGCCATCAAACAAGCGGAGAGAACCCCGAGTGTAAGTAATATCGGACATACCCAATTCTCGGGCTGCGGTGCTGAACGGGCCGACGCGGACTACCCGTTCCAGAATTTCCACCCAGTTGCGCGGGAACACGGTATCGTTCCAGCGCGCCATCTGCACCATGTGCCACAACTGTTCGGTGCGGCTGGGGCGGTTCACCCCGTCTCCGGCGAACAAGTGGTGAGCGTATTCCCGCATCGGAGTATCCAGATTGCAAACAGTAGATTTGGGATTGCCAATTTGGATGTAACTCTTGTCAGTACCCACATACTCCCGTCCCGCCACAATCTCGGAAACCTCGTCAGCGTGGGCCGGATCGGCGCAATAGTGGCAAGCTTCCAGCAAAGCTTTCACCAGAGCAATGTGAGTGTTCGGGTAAGCATTCGCCCACTCTTCCCGAACTCCCAGAATTTTTGCCGGGTGTCCGGGCCACAGTTCCAAATCCGTAGCCACAGTAAAGCCGACTCCTTCCATCGCGGCGCGCAAGTTCCAAGGTTCGCCAACGCAGAAACCGTCAATCGTGCCGCCTTGCAAGTCCACGATCATCTGGGCCGGAGGGATGTTTTTGAGCGAAACATCGAGGTCGGGGTCAATGCCGCCGGAAGCCAGCCAGTAGCGCAGCAGCAGGTTGTGCATCGATGAAGGGTGAACGATGCCCATGCGGTGAGTTTGGGCGGGGGTTCTGTGCAGCATTTCTTTGAAATCTGCCAGAGTGTAGATTCCTTGGTCGTAAAAGCGCCTCGCCAGAGTAATTCCGTTGCCGTTGCGGCTCATGGTGAGGGCTGTAACGGTTGGTATCGGTTTTTCTTTGTAGCCTCCCAAGCTCAACCACGCCGCCATCCCCGAGGGCATTTGAGCTGCGTCCAAGTAGCCTGCGGCGATGCCGTCTACGATGCCGCGCCAGCTCGTTTCCCGCACGAGATGGACTTCATCGAGTCCGTGTTTGGCAAATAAGCCTTTTTCTTTGGCGATGGCTAGGGGAGCGCAGGCGGCTAGGGGGATGAAGCCGAGTTCGAGGTTGACTTTTTCTAGGCCGTGGCGGGCGATCGCCGGTACTTTCCGCGCCCGCAGTTTTTTGACTCGTTTTTGTTGGTTGAGGAAGTAAATCATTTCGCTCCGCAGGGCGTAGTAGCTGGGGTGCGTGACTACTTCCATGCGCTTGCGGGGGCGGGGGATGTCTACTTCGAGAATGCCGCCAATCTTCGATTCCGGGCCGTTGGTGAGCATGACGATGCGATCGCTCAGCAATACCGCCTCATCCACGTCGTGCGTTACCATCAGGGCGCTGATTTCATACTCTTGGCAGATTTCCATCAACTTTTCTTGCAAGTTGCCGCGAGTCAAAGCGTCGAGTGCGCCGAAGGGTTCGTCCAACAGTAACAGTTTAGGGCGCAAGGCGAGGGCGCGGGCGATCGCAACTCTTTGTTTTTGTCCGCCCGATAGAAGAGCAGGCTGTTTCTCAGAGTGAGGGCCCAAGCCCACCATGTCGATGTGTTTTTGAATGATTTCGAGGCGTTCGGCTTTTGGTAAACCGTTCATTACTGAGTCTACGGCTAGAGTAATGTTTTCTCTGACCGTCCGCCAAGGCAGCAGCGAATAGTTTTGGAAAACTACCATGCGATCGGGGCCCGGCTTGGTGATTCTTTGCCCTTCGATTGTTACCAATCCTGCTGTGGGTAAATCCAAACCTGCCACCATATTTAGCAGAGTTGATTTGCCACAGCCCGAGTGTCCGATTAAGGAGATAAATTCTCCTTTTTGAATTTCTAAATCGATGCCTTTTAGGGCAACGTATTTGCCGCCATCTGATAAATTAAATACTTTTTCGAGCTGTTCTACTGCAATAATAACTGACATGGTTTTTAGGCCTTTTTTGTAGGTTTGTTATTTTCCTAGCTGTTGACTGTTGACTGTTGACTGTTCGCTGTTCGGTGTTGATATATAACAGCTAATTGTTAATACATGACTGGATACAGCAACCTGTTTTTTAAACCAACCAAAAAACTTTTTTTAATCCATTAACAAGAGTTTAAAAAAAGGTTTCTCAGCCTGAGAGTTCGTAATTGCTGTAACCGTGAACCGTGAACATTCAACAGTCAACATATCTAATTAGCTACTTTCCTTGACTAGGAGCAATCTTTTGCTGCAACCAAGCCATCATGCGATCGAGCAGCAAACCAACAGCCCCAATGTAGAACACCGCTAACAAAATTTCGCTGATGTAGTTCTGCTGGTAAGCGTTCCAAATAAAGAAGCCGATACCAGTAATCCCTGACATCACAATTTCCGCTGCAATAATCGCCAGCCAAGCTAGCCCGATCGCAATTCTCAATCCCGTAAAAATGTAAGGAAGCGCCGACGGAAACAAAATATTTAGGTAATACTCTTTCCGAGTCAGTTGCAGCACTTTCGCCACGTTGTTATAGTCATCGGGAATTTGGCGGACACCTTCAGCGGTGTTGATCAAAATCGGCCAAACTGCTGTGATAAAAATCACGAACAAAGCAGCAGGTTCGTTTTGTTGCAGTGCAGCCAGGGCGATCGGCACCCAAGCCAGAGGCGCAACCATCCGCAAAAACTGAAAAAGCGGGTCTAAAGCCTTGTTCAGGAAGGGATTAGTACCTACCACAACCCCCAGGCCAATTCCTACAATAGCCGCGAGAGTGTAGCCTTTTGCCACCCGTTCCAAACTAGCCAAAGTCTGCCAAAACAAGCCGACTCCGTAAGTTTTGGAGTTCATGAAAGGATACAGTAACAAGACCCGCGTCCGTTCGTCAGTCCAAACGCTGATTGGTCCTGGCAGTTTGATCAGTCCCGTACTCGACAGGAATTGCCAAACCAACAGAAATCCCAAAATCCCTAAAAGTGGTGGCAAAATATTTGGTGAATTCTTCTTCCAAAACTCGCCAAATCCTCCTTGGACATCGCCACCTTTCCGAATTGTACTTACAGCCATGTTGCTAATCTCCTATGTTTCTGCTGTTGATTTTCAGGACTTAAGTTATGGAAAGCTTTGATCGAGTAACAAGGGTCTCGCATTTTTGTGGAGGCTGATTGTTTTTAGGGTGGGATTTAAATCGCAAGCCCCTAAAAACATCATTGTCAACGATCGGGGCCCGCACTCACAGGCACTGCCCCTACCACAGGTCAACTGTTTAACCTATCAGACTTTTTTAATTGCCAAACTCTTGAGGTAATCTTCGGGTTTGTCTGGGTTAAATTCTTTGCCGTCAAAGAACTTCTCAACGCCACGAGACGTACTTTTGGGAATTTCAGCATCAGGAACTCCGGCTAATTTAGCTGCGGCTTTCCACAAATCTTCGCGGTTGACTTTATCGATGATTGCCTTTTGGTCTGCCAAGGTTTTTGTCGGCAGGAAACCCCAGCGCACGCTTTCGGTTAAGAACCACAAATCGTGACTTTTGTAGGGATAAGAAACATTGCCGATGCCATCCTTCCAATACAGAGGGCTCATCTGGAAGTCGTTGATCTCTGTTTGACCGTCACCCATCATGTACTTGCCTTCGTAGGGAGGCGTCAAAATTTTGGGAGCTACGTCAAAGAAGTTTTTGCCCGAAGCAATGGCCACTAATTCGGCGCGATTTTCTGGTTTGTCGCACCACTGCTGGGCTTCGATCAGTCCTGCTAAGAGGGCTTCTGTGGCTTTGGGGTGTTTGTCTACCCAGTCGCTGCGAATTCCTAAATATTCCTCTGGGTGAGATTTCCAAATTTGGGCAGTCAGGGCCGACATGAAGCCAACTTTATCTTGAACGATCCGGTACGGCCAGGGGTCGCCGGTACTGAAACCATCCATACTTCCGGTTTTCATGTTGGCGACGGTTTGGGCCGGCGGTACTGTTAGCAACTCAACATCTGCGTCGGGGTCGATGCCGTTAGCGGCTAGCCAGTAGCGAATCCAAAAGTCTTGGTTGACTTTGGGGAAGGTGTAGGCTGCTTTGAAAGGAGTACCTGCTTTTTTGAGGCCTTTGATGTAGTCTTGGGCCGCTTGGTCTAGTTTGAGTCCGATTCCTTTACCTTCGTGTTTTCCGGCGATCGCAATTCCATTTCCCTGAGTGTTCAACTGGGCTAGAACATACATCGGAATTTTGACGCTACCTTTGGTGATCAGACCTTGACTAATTTGATAGGGCATGGGCATTTGCCACTGGCCTCCGTCAATGCCGCCGCCGGCAGATCCGATTTCTAAGTTGTCTCTGGCCGAGCCCCAGTTGGCTTGCTTGGCGACTGTGACTTCAGTCATGCCGTATTTGGCAAAGAAACCTTTTTCTTGGGCAATAATTAAACCTGCTGCTTCGACGATCGGGATGTATCCCAGCGTAATCTTTGTGCTTTCGATGCCTTCTACTCTTTTCTCGTTGGCAACAGCAACTGCTGATGTGGCCGCAGGTACTGCCCCGCTACCAGCAGTAGTGCTACCGCCGCCGGCACTTGCAGCAGTTGCACCTGGTTCTGGGGGATTTCCCAAACAGCCTTTTAGCAAGACTGAACTGACGGCAGATGCACCTGCTGTAACAATAAATTTACGCCGGGAAAATTGCTCTGAAAATTTTGTCATAGCCTAGCTTCGTTCCTATTCATAAATCTTCTGTAACGACATCACTGAAGTTTATCAAAGCGCTTTTTTGCTGTTCCCTTGCTTGGCCAAGCAAGGGAACTATTTTGAGCGCTGGTTGGCAGCGGGGCTCGAAAGATTTATTGCTAGCATAAGTCTTTTAAATATCCCTGCTGATTTTACACTTTTGATTAACTTAATATTGCGATCGGCCAAGTTGTGTTAGCCAGCAAAGAGCGAGTTTCACATTTTCTTGTCTTGGTTATTCAGTTTAGCGTACTCTTGCTGCAATTATAAAACAAATATTAAAATTAATTGATAAGTAAATGTTTTAGGAGGCTGCTGTCAATAAGCAAAGGTTGGGAGCGGCGATCGGGCTGGTTTTGTCAAAACTGTTTCTAGCTAGGACTTATAGCGTAAGGGCTTTCGCGAAGGGCGATCGGGATGCATTCAATTCCATTGTCAATAAGCGGCCAATATCTGAGCGATCGCACATTCATTTTGTTAATGTATGTGTACTTCTTTTAAGCTGGCGAGTTATTGTATATTACAATACAGACATAATTGGCGCTAAGTGCATATGTTGTTGGGTCGGAATGTTTTAAACGCAGAGGGCGCTCCAGAACACAGAGCCTCTAGAAGAGAGAGGTCAGTGGGAAAACCAGAGTTGGTGGCGATCGCCCTGACGCACCCTACAGGTGAATGGTGGATTAGTTAGGCGGATCGAAGCGGTTGACACAGAGAGCAATACCGATCGCAGGTAGCGCTACCCCAAAGCAAATCAGCCACTGAGGAAAACTCATCGGAGCTGTGTGGAATATGCTGTTGATAAACGGAGAATGAGCAAAGACGATTTGCAAAATCACAGTGGCGACAATGCCGAAAACCAGGGGGAAGACACCGCTAACTTTCTGCTTCGAGCCCTTAAATTTAGCGATTAAAGAAGGCAAAAATTGGCTGAGACTCAACAGGTAAAAAATTCTGCCGATTACCAAGGTTTGAATCGCCATTGTCCGGGCCAGTTCCAAATTTCCCCACGTTGTTTGGCGCACCCATTCAAACATTCCGAAAATCAACATCCAGTTGTAGAGGGAAATTGCTAAAATCCGCTCGATCCGGTTGGGGGTAAAGAAAGGTTCGTTGAGCGATCGCGGTGGTTGTTTCATCACTCCCGGTGACTTGGGCTCGAAGGCCAGAGGGACAGTCATCGTAATCGAGTTGAGGATATTCAGCCAGAGGATTTGTAGCGACAAAATCGGCAATTCCCGGCCCAACAAAGTGCTCAACAAAATAGCGATCGATTCTCCGCCGTTGAGTGGGAGAATGAAGCTGATTGCTTTGAGCAGGTTTTTGTAAACCGATCGCGCCTCTTCCACCGCAGATTCGATCGACGCAAAGTTGTCGTCAGTCAAAATCATGTCCGCAGCTTCCTGAGAAACATCCGTACCGCTACCCATCGCAATCCCGATATCCGCTTGTTTGAGGGGGGGGGCGTCGCTAACGCCGTTTCCGGTCATCGCTACAATTTCACCTTTTTGCTGCAAAGCTTCCACCAAGCGGAGTTTTTGTTCACGGGCGACGCGGGAAAAAACTGAGCCGGCTTCTACCGCTTCGGCGAGTTCGTTTTTGTTCATTTGGGCGAGCCCGGCGCCGGTATAGGTTAGGAGTTCGTTGTGGTGTTTGGTTTTGCCCAATCCCATGCGGCGGGCGATCGCATCCGCTGTAGCGGTGCGATCGCCGGTAATCATTTTGACTTGAATGTTGGCGGTTTGACAAGCTTGGACGGCCGCGATCGCTTCTACGCGCGGCGGGTTAATCATCCCTTGGATTCCCAAGAAAATTAGCCCAGATTCCAAATCAGCGCGATCGACGGAATTTTGGCTTTCTGGTACGGACTTTTTCGCTAAAGCCAAGACGCGCAAGCATTGTTCGGCCATTGCATCGGCTTGCTGGTGAATTTGCGCGCGATCGACTTCTGTGAGATTTCCTTCAACATCAAGACTGGAACCGCAGCGAGTCAGAATTGATTCTACCGAACCTTTAACGTACAAAATTTTACCGTTTGGAGTTCGGTGCAGTGTCGCCATGAATTGAAACTGCGATTCAAAGGGAATTGAATCCAGGCGCGGCATGGACTTTGCCAAAATTTCCTTCATCAAATCTGCTTTTTTAGCAGCAGCAATTAACGCCCCTTCCGTCGGATCGCCGACGACAACCCAATTATCATCTTTAAATTCCAGGCGAGAATCGTTGCACAACATTCCAGCCTGCAAACATTCTTGCAAAGTTGGAGCGTGGCTGGGTGTAATTGGCAGTTTGTTGAGTTGAATTTCGCCGTCGGGATTGTAGCCGCTACCGCTGACAGAGTAGGATGTGCCGCCGGCATAAATTTCTTGCACCATCATCTGGTTTTCGGTCAAAATTCCGGTTTTGTCGCCACAGATGACTGTCACGCCCCCAAGGGTTTCGACAGCAGCCAATTTGCGGACAATCACGTGGCGGCCGGCCATCCGGGAAACGCCGACGGCGAGGGTGAGGGTGATGACGGCGGGGAGGCCTGCGGGAATTGCGCCGACAATCAGGGCGACTGCGGCTTCTACTGCTTCTGTAAAGGCTGAAAATCCCGGCGGGACAGGCCAGCCCAACCTGACTGCAAAGGTCAAGCTTGCCACAGCTAGCACTAATAGCAGCCAGTGTTGGCTGAATTGATTGATTTTGGTGGTTAAAGGGGTGGTGAGGTCGGTGTCGGGGTCTAATAGTTGGGAGATTTTGGCGGTTTCGGTGTTGTTGGCGATCGCAATTACAATCCCGCTACCTTGGCCGAAGGTAACGAAACTGCCGGCATAAGCCATGTTATCTCTTTGGGCGAGGGCAGTTTCTGGCGGCAGAACCAAGTCTCCAGATTGTCCTAATTCTTTTTCGACAGCAACGGATTCGCCCGTCAGTCCCGACTCGTCGATTTGCAAATCGCGCACTTTAACTAAGCGCAAATCGGCCGGCACTTTGTCGCCGGAAGTTAGGGTTACTAAGTCGCCGACAACGAGTTCTTTTGAGGGAACTCTTAATTTTTGGCCGCCCCGGATGACTGTGGCTTCTGCGGTGACTGTCTGGGCGAGGGCTGCAATTTTTTTCTCAGTCCTCGCTTTTTGGATGAAGCTGATAGTAGCGTAGATAGTTGTGATGCCCAAAATTACGCTGGCGTTGACCCATTCCCCAATTACTGCTTTGATTAAACCCGCACTCAGTAAGATGATTAATAAAGGTTGGTTGGATTGCACGATTAATTTTAACCATGTCGGTTTACCAGCTTTTACTACTAATTTGTTAGCACCGAATTTTTCTTGGCGGCTGGCAGCTTCTGCTGGTTCTAAGCCTTGGTCTAGGTTGGTTTCTAATATAGTTGTAACCTTCGATTTTTCTAAGTAGTGCCAATATTGGTCTGCTACGTCTACATCGTTAGCGGTTGTTGCTGGCATAATTTTTTCTAAATATTTAGTATCTGGCGAGCTTTGATCGATCGCGAATCAGCGGTTTGAAGATTATACCTTTAATTTAGGTGGGATCAATGTTAAAACCTAGTTAGGAAACCAAATTCTGAACTTATGGAAATACTTGTGACGCTGGTGCTAGGTTCGGCGCTGTTTGTCTGGGGAATGCGCTTTGGAAAGCTGTTAGTTCGATCCGGAGTGACGGCTAACGATCTGTTTAAGGGCCGAAACTCGATCGCCCTGCTGTTTTTGGGTTTTTATATTGCCTTGCTGCTGCTGGCTCTAAATCTGCCTCAAATGCCAGCTTTGCCAGTGGAGTGGCGCTTTCATGGGATGCAAGTTACTTGGACTTTGCTCAGAGTGATGCTGATGGGAGTCTGCGGTATTGGCTTTAGTATAAGTTGGTTGACAGCGCGACCTCAAGTAATCGCAGTAATTTTAATTGGCTTGTTGGGATTGGGAGGATTTACAAGCGCTGAATCATACTTTATGGCGCCAATTTACGCTGATTTAATCGATAACTTGCGGCCCAATGGTGTATTTCAGCAAACATCTGACAGCAGTTGCGCGCCGGCAGCCTTAGCAACAGTTTTGAAGCGTTGGGGAATGGATGCGACGGAATCAAGCGTAGCGCGTTTGGCGGGGACGAGTCGCTTGGGAACTTCGATGCCGCAGTTAATTGTAGCAGCAAGAGCGTTGGGTGTCAGCGCAATAGAATTGAGGCCAACTTGGGAGCAAATGCAGCAAATCAATCGCCCCGGAGTGCTGTCAATTTCACTGGCTACTGGGGCAATCAAACGGCCGCACGCGGTAGCTTTGCTAGCGATAAATGACAGTGTAGCTATTATTGGCGATCCGGCGCGGGGGAAGATTTTTTATTTAGACAGGGCAACTTTAGCTCGATTTTGGCTGAATAATGAATACGTGCCGATTTTTCGATCGAATGATATTTTGTTAAGTGACAAGCAAGCTATTGATTATTTGACTAAGTTAGGATATAACTCTGGGAATTTAACAGCAGACATCGAGCGTTTTCAAACAGCTAAAAAAATGAAAATCAGCGGCAAGTTAGACCGGATGACTGAATTGATGTTGAGCGGCTCTTTTTTGGAGGGCGTGCCGAGATTGGATAGCAAATAGTTATTATTTATTATGAATTAATGAACCGCAGACAACGCAGAGGACGAGAGAAAGGAGAAAGAGAGAGTTTTTTCGGTAAGAGAGAATGGAACGCGAGCATCTCATTTTCGCAAAAAGTATTCTTTTAAAAGTGCTGTCCGCGAACAGCGTGGTTTCTAAAGCTTTGCTATGCTCTTCAAGGGCTCGCATTAAAAATGCAAGGGTGCAGTGGCTTGTGCAAGGCAAATATGTTTGGTAGGGGCGAAGCATGACCTCCGTCAATATGGGATTAAAACTAATAACTTCTATGCGGTCATGCTTCTTCAGGCTTCAAAAACCAGATGCACCCGTATTGTATTATAGCATTCATCAAATATCTAACAAAGAAATACCAGGCCAACTATCAATAGACTGAGTAGATTTAACCACATTCATGCCCGCTTCTGCGAATCTTAAAAAAGCCGCATCTGCGGGTTCAGTAAAATCAACAACACCAGGAACAACCACCGGCGAAGTACAATCTTCCAACAAATAAACCTTCCTAGCCAACATCGAATCCCGCGCCACAATTTCAGTCAAAAAATCATCAATCGTCCAAGCAACACAGTGACTCTTCGCTTGTCCCGCAATAATTACCGCATCAAACTCTAACAACTTATCAATAAACCCAGCATTTTTATGAGCAATCGGATTTCCGTCGGCCCCATCTAAGACTTCTGGCTGCAAAACCGAATAGTTTTCAGTTAAGGGATTGCCGCCCTTAATTTCAAAAAGTGCTTGACTTTCGCGGGCGATGCTGTGAAAAAATATCGCTTCTTCCACAGCAGAAACTAAGGCGTGTCCGATGCCGCCTAACATCGAATGATAGGGCCAAATTGTCAAGGGAAATTTGCCGTCATCGCTGAGTTTCTGCACGTAGTGAAGAGCGTGTTTTTCCAGTGCCGAAAAATTGCCACCGCCGATGCTGTCGGCGACGGCTGGATTAACTTTCCAGATATTTTTCCGCACATCTTCCAAGGTAATTGATGTGGCGGCTGGTTGCGGGTGTTCGCCTGCTGCATTTATCCAAAAAATTGGATGAAAAATTTGCATGACCGTATGGGTATCCATTGTCGGCGAAATAGTTGTAATTGAGTTTAAATTGCGGTAAATGAACTCACACAAGCGCAGGTTGTCGTCTACTGCACCGCTACCGGAACGCCCACCGACAAACAGTTCAAATTCCGGCAAACAAAAAGTATTTTGGGCATCGATTATCAACAAACAAATGCGATTTCTGTCCCTGGCTGCGGGCAGGATTTCGTGCTGTCTCGCCCAACTTTTCGCTTGACAAGCCCGTTCTTGGTAGGGTACGCGCCAAACTTCGCCTACTTTTTTTGCATCGAAACATTCAGGAATTGGGAGTTGCATTTTTGCTGTCATAGCCTGTCTATTTTAGAGTTAGTTGTAGCAATAACTTAAATTGGCAAAAAATATGCACTGATTAGAAAACCTTTCACTCTCTGATATCTTTCTCTGCGCCCTCTGCGCCCTCTGCGGTTCAAAAAAAATCCTTGATTTCTAATATAATACAAATAACAATTTGCGGATAAATTATGCCACCAGAATTAAACAAGAATTATTCCGATAAAAAAATTAAACAAAAATTCTGGTTTTTGTCGATCGCCCTTGGTATTGCCATCTTAATTCTAGCAACTAAATCTCCCTACGTTCAACAACAGTTAAGAACTGCATTAGTCCAGATCCAGGACTTAGGCTGGTGGGGCCCAGTCGCTTTTATCGCTACCTACAACTTAGCTACTATACTATTTATACCTGGTTCCGTGCTGACCTTGGGAGGAGGGGCGCTGTTTGGCCTGTGGTGGGGTTCAATCTACGTGTTTGTCGCCTCAATTTTAGGGGCTACCTTTGCTTTCCTGATCGGGCGATACTTGTCGCGCGATCGCGTGGTAAAATATATGGAAGCTCACCCAAAGTTCAAAGCCCTCGATCGCGCCGTTGCTAAAGAAGGATTAAAAATAGTTTTTTTAACTCGTCTCTGCCCTTTATTTCCGTTCAATTTATTAAATTACGCCTTGGGAATCACCCAAGTTTCTTTAAAAGATTACGTCTTAGGTTCCTTCGGGATGATTCCCGGAACCGTAATCTACGTTTACTCTGGTTCATTGGTAGGAGATATTGCTACAATTGGCTCAGCAACAGCCTCTACAAATCCCCAAGCAGAAGCAGTCAAATGGTTGATTAATATCATCAGTTTTACGGCTGCTGTCGCCGTCACTTTATATATAAGTCGGATTGCTCGCAAAGCTTTAGATGAAAGTGTTTAATTAGGAGAATTTGCTGATGTCGCAGTCAAAAGTCGATCGCGTAACCGTCCCCCCGATGGACGAATACAACCAAAAATTAGTCTCCTATTTGCATCCGTCAGATTGGGTAAATCCCCAGCCAGCTAGCAGTTACAATTTAGTAGTAATTGGCGCAGGGCCAGCCGGATTAATTGTCGCAGCCGGGGCGGCCGGTTTGGGCGCAAAAGTTGCTTTGATAGAAAAACATTTGATGGGGGGCGATTGTTTGAATGTCGGTTGCGTACCTTCAAAAAGTTTAATTAGATCCTCGCGCGCTGTCGGCGATATCTGGAATGCGAGCGAGTTTGGTGTTAATGTTTCTAACAATCCAGAAGTGGATTTTGGCGCAGTCATGGAACGGATGCGCCGGATTAGATCGGGAATCAGCGATGTGGATTCAGTTGAACGCTACCAGCACAAATTAGGAGTAGATGTTTTTCTAGGTTCCGGTCGTTTTACTAGCAACCGTACAGTAGAAGTTGCAGGTCAAAGCCTGCATTTTAAAAAAGCAGTAATTGCTACAGGTGCAAGGGCGCGACTACCACGAATCCCCGGTCTACAGGAAGCTGGATTTCTGACAAATGAAACTGTATTTAACCTCACAGAAAGACCTCAGCGTTTGGCTGTAATTGGCGCTGGGGCGATCGGCTGCGAATTGGCTCAAGCCTTTCGCAGGCTGGGTTCGGAAGTAGTGTTGCTGCACAAAAATGCTCACATTTTGGACAAGGAAGATGTCGGTGCTGCGACAATTGTGCAGCAGGCTTTTCTACGCGAAGGAATTCAATTAATACTTGAATCTCAAATAGAGCGCGTTGAGCAAACAAATGCAGGCAAAGTAGTTTATTATCAATCTCAAGGGAAGAAAGCATCGGTAACGGTAGATGAAATTATTGCTAGCACCGGACGATCGCCCAACGTGGAAGGATTGAATCTAGAGGCTGTGGGCGTTGAATACGATACACAAACGGGCGTATTTGTCAACGACAATTTGCAAACTACTAATCCCCGCATTTATGCCGCTGGAGATATTTGCATGAAATATAAATTTACTCACGCCGCTGATTTTGCCGCAAGAATGGTGATTCAAAACACTCTGTTTTTCGGGCGCAAAAAGCTCACCGCTTTGACAATACCTTGGTGTACTTATACAGATCCGGAAATTGCGCGCGTCGGAATGAGCGAAGCTGAGGCTGAAGCTAAAGGGATTGATATCGATACATTTTTGATTCCTTTCAGTCAAGTCGATCGGGCAATTATTGACGGCGAAGCAGAAGGATTTGTGAAAATTCAGGTCAAGAAAGGTAGCGACAAAATATTAGGTGCAACGATTGTCGCCCGACACGCGGGGGATATGATTAATACAATTACTTTAGCAATGGTTAACAATATTGGTTTGGGGAAAATTGCAAATGTAATTCACCCGTATCCGACACAATCGGAAGCAATTCGCAAAGCCGGAGATGCTTACAACCGCACTCGGTTGACACCGTTTGTGAAGAATTTGTTTGATAAATGGCTGGCTTGGACGCGGTAGATTAATAATATTAAACAATGAACATTACCTAAACTGGTTGACTCCTGCGATATCTCTTCAAAAGCGCAATGGATAAGTCCAGATGATGGTTAATTATACAGCAGAAACGGAGAAAGCTTGGTACAAGTCTCCTGCGATTGTAGCTGCTGTGGCTGTAAGCGCGATCGCCCTTGCAGCCAGGGCGAACGCATCTAAACTTTAGATTAACAGAATATGGTATATTGGACAAGAATTATTGAGTAACTACAAAACATTTAATTAGGGTTCACCTGTATGAAACTTAAACCTAAAATTACCATCGCCGACCATTTTTTTGACCTAAAAGACCCAAGAGTCGAGCGAACGAGACATCATCAATTAATTGATATTATCACCCTCTCAATTTCTGCCGTGATTTGCGGTGCTGATACATGGGTGGATCTGGAAAGTTACGGTCGCTCTAAATACGAATGGTTAAAGAAATTTTGAGAATTGCCGAATGGCATACCTTCTCACGACACAATTGCACTCCTTATTTTCTCGCCTCAATCCGGAACTATTTCAGAAATGTTTTTTGAGTTGGATTCAATCTATTAGCTGCTTAAATCCAGGAGAAGTAATTGCACTTGATGGAAAAACTCTTCGCCATTTTTACGATCGAGGAGGAAATAAAAAAGCAATTCATATGGTCAGTGCTTGGGCGACCAGCCAAAGATTAGTTTTAGGACAAGTTAAAGTTGACAAAGTTAAGTAAGATTGAAGGACTGAAGTCCGATGATTTCAACCAATTTTTGTAATATTTTTATTTTTTTAAATTCGATGGCAGCGAACTGATTAATGACTAATGACTAATGACTAATGACCAATGACCAATGATATCAAATCCGGTAGCATCGGAATGACTCAGATATATATTCTCTCCCTCTGTGTACTCTGTGTACTCTGCGGTTAAATCATTCCAATCCAAACGGAAACGATATGACTAATGACTAATGACCAATGACTAATGACTAATGACCAATGACTATTATCCTTCAAATGCGGCAACCGAAACCCGATCGCGCCCTGCTGCTTTCGCCCGATAAAGCGACTCATCGGCGATCGCAATTAAGGTTGCCGGCTGCGACATCGGCGCTGGAATGCAGCAAGCCACACCCAAACTCAGCGTCACGTATTCGCTGACACCAGACTTCGCGTGAACTATCTGCAAACCCCGTACCTGTTGGTTGATAATTTCAGCTACGCAAGCCGCACCATCAATATCCGTATTCGGCAAAACTATGGCAAATTCTTCTCCACCGTAGCGCGCAACTAAATCAGCCGATCGCTTTACCGAACGCTGCAAAAGCTGCGCCACTTGCTGCAAACACTCATCACCCGCTTGGTGGCCGTAAGTATCGTTATAAAGTTTGAAATAATCGATATCGCACATAATCAAAGACAGCGGTGCTTCTTCCCTCGCCAAACGCCGCCATTCCGTATCTAGATAATCGTTAAAAAAGCGGCGGTTTCTTACCTCAGTCAAACTGTCGTAAGTTGCCAAATACTGCAAGGCTCGATTCACCGTTTCTAACTGACGTTTTTGCTGCTGCAACTGACGGTTGAGTACCGTCAACTGCTGTTCGACTGCGTGGGTTCTGAGCAAATTTCTTACCCTCGCCAGCAGTTCCCTCTCGTCAAAAGGTTTTGCAATATAATCGTCAGCACCCGCATCCAAACTTTCGATCCGAGCTTCCATGCCCGATCGCGCTGTCAAAAAGATTACCGGAGTCGAACTCAATTCCGGTGTGTTCCGAATCTCCTTGAGCAAATCAAGTCCATTTTGTCTGGGCATGATTTGGTCGCTCAAAATCAAATTCGGGTGCAAAGTTTTGGCTTTTTCTAAACCTTCTACCCCGTCCACCGCCACGGCGACTCGATAGTACGGACTCAATAATGTTTGGAGGTAAGCCAGCAGAAAATTGTTGTCTTCTACTACCAGCAGCAGCGGTAATTCTCCGCTGTCAGTTGTTGATTCTTCCCCATATTTTTTGCCGTCAAAACTGTTGAAGTCGGGCGGAGGGGCGGGGTGCGCGATCGCCCCGAGATTTCCCTCGCCCCAGTCTTGAGTGCTAAATCCAGTCAGTCCTGCCAATTGGAGGATCGCGCTCACCAACTGATTCGCCGACACCGGCTTCGACAAATGCTTCTGAAACCCAGCCTCCAGTGCCGAGGCATCATCATCCTCTGCCCAAAGGCCTCCCGTCAGGGCCACCGCCGGCAGCAGTTGCCTGTGCTGGGACATTTCCATAGCTCTGACACGGCGGATCAAATCGCAGCCGTCTGTTTCGGACACTGCGATATCGCTCACCAACACGTCTGGGCGCGACTGTTCCAACTCGGCCATCGCTTCGCAAGCGCTGCCCACCACCTTTACTTTGGCTCCAAATGCTTCCAGGGCAGTTTTAAGAAAGTCGCGGCTCTCGGCGCCGCCGTCAACCACTAGCACTTGCTTTCCCTCTAAGGGTTTGGGAACAGATCCGGGTGTATTTTCGATGGGCGCGATCGCAGCAGTGCGATCGCTCGGATTGTTGCTGTTGGCGATCGGTAGCTGCACCTCAAACGTCGCCCCCTCTCCAATGCCGGGACTGCTCGCCCAAACAGTTCCCCCGTGCAGTTCCACCAACTGCCGCACAATTGAGAGTCCCAAGCCCAGCCGATTTTGTTCCTTCGTCTGGAAGCTCTCTGCGGGGCGGAAGTAGTCAAAGATGCAGGGCAGAAATTTGGGGTCAATCCCGCAACCGCTGTCGCTGACGCGAATCAGCGCGCCCGACGCACTAGACTCGATCTTTATTTCGACTAGCCCGGTGGCTGATTCCGGGATGAATTTGATCGCGTTGGCGAGCAAGTTCCAGACTACTTGCTGCAACCGTTCTCCATCTGCCAAAATGTAGGTGAGAGCGGGGTCGAAATGTGTTTCTATGCGGATGTTTTTGGCATCGGCGGCGGGGGCGAGGGTGTCGATCGCCGATTCGATGACAGAGGGGAGGTGAACCCGGCCGACGTTCAAGTGGACTTTTCCCCGCAGCAGCCGCGAAAGATCGAGGAGATTGTCTATTTGTCGGTTTTGCAATCTGGCGTTGCGCTCGATGATTTCCAATGCGCGGCTGGTGGTGGCTTCGTTTAACTTGCGCGATCGCGCTAGCTGCGCCCATCCCAAAATCGCGCTCAGGGGCGATCGCAGTTCGTGGGACGCGATCGCCAGAAATTCGTCTTTTGCCCGGTTGGCTTGGGTTTGGGCTGCTTCCACAGTTTTGCGAGCGGTGATGTCGAATCCGATCGCCATATACTGATTGGGTTTTCCGTTAGCGTCCGCTAACGGAACTACTGTTGCGTAAACCCAATAATCGCTGCCATTTTTAGCTTGATTCTTAATTTCTCCTTGCCAAACTTCATTTTTGGCAACAGTTGACCGCAAATTTTTGATTAATTCCCAAGACTTATATTCCGAGTGAAGGATGCCGAAATGGCTGCCGATCAGTTCGGCGCGCGAATAGTTAGAGATGCTACAAACTCGATCGCTGACATAGTTGATAATTCCTCGGGCGTTTGTCCTCACCGCCAGTGCCGAGCGGTCGATCGCTCCTTTAAAATCTAAACATTCTTGCAGCGATGAATCTAGTTCTTTTGTCGTATAAAATTTGTCTGGGCGATCCGGTCTATGTGCTTCCTGGCGATCGGTCTTATCCTTGCTCCGCTGTTGAATTTCCATTGCTTCTATTTTCCCCTGACGGCTGAAACCTAATCTACTCGCATCCTGATTCATTATCACTGTTTTTTTCCCGCACCTGCGGTGTAATATTTTGTATCTCTTCATTTTTCCGAAAAATCGGCCGTCCGCACGTCTACTCGGGAGTCACCTCAAATTTTATTTACAGTTTGGCTAAATTTTGTCAATCTGAGGACAGATTTTATCGGATTTTCGCGATCGGGTGCTGGGTAATACCATTTTAGATTTTAGATTTTAGATTTTAGGATGGGAATGACTGATAAATTCAGGGTGTGGAGCGCGGGTCTACAGTTGCATTCTTGTTTTAAACTGGTATAAAAACAGTCAATTTTTTTCTCACAATTGCTCTCCCCCACCAGGCACAAAATCTCCTGTTCCGCACGCTTTCGGGTCACCGGCATTCGGCCTCCCCTCCACTCAAGCAGATATGTGCGGGGCTTAACATTTCTCAAAAATTTGGTTGGCAAAGCGCGAACAAAATCCGTGTTTGGCGATCGACCCCAACTTCTGTTAAATTATTTTCTTCTACATCTTGACAGCCCTGTAAATTTTTTGTATTATAAACTGTAATATACCCTCAAACGAGAGAGCAGCCCAACTGCATTGACACACTCAACTATTAACAACTTGAGGAAAATGAGCTGTGAATTTAGACGCAGTACGCCAGCAATTTGAACAAAGAGCATTTGATTATGACGGTTTAATTCCCCGCCTCATTCCGCACTATCGCGAGCAACAGGATTTAATATTGCAGTTAATTCCTTTTGAAACCAATGCTAACATAAAAGTTCTGGATTTAGGCGCGGGGACTGGCATACTGTCGGCTCTGATTTTGCAAGCATTTCCTCAAGCGAAAGTCCTAGCCTTTGACATTGCCCAAAATATGCTGAAAATTTGTCAAACTAACTTGTCCGCTTTCGGAAAACGCCTGAGATTGCAGCAGGGAAATTTCGCAGAAGATGATTTCGGCAGCGGTTACGATTTGGTAGTTTCAGGGTTAGCAATCCACCACCTAGACAGCGCCGGGAAACAACATCTATTTCACCAGCTTTTCCAGTCTATAAATCCAGAGGGAATCTTGCTAATTCGAGACATTGTGACAGGTGCTACTCCCAAGCTGACCGAGCAATACGAAAAGTTGTGGCGGCAGTACATGAAAGTTAATGGAGAAGATGATACAGCCTGGTTTCAAAACTATCTAAAAGAAGATATCCCCTCCTCTGTGGAAGAGCAGACAAAGTGGCTTGCAGAAGCTGGTTTTGCCGACGCAGGATGTCACTGGCGCTATCTCAACTTTGCTATTTTTGGGGCAGTAAAAAGCTAACTAAGCTGTTCGGCATTTAAAAGAGAATAGTAAGTTGCGGAGCGTACATAAATATTTCCAATATCCAGCAAGTGTGATAGCTGACCAAAATTTTCAAAGGTGGCATCCGCCACGTGATTGCTCCGTGGAATCAATCCAAAATCTACAATCTAAAATCCTCAAGCCCCCGAATTTATCCGTGGGGTAAATCCAAAATCTAAAATCTAAAATCTAAAATCTAAAATCTAAAATCGAATGACGCAACCTACTTCTATTGTTATTGGTTTAAATGCGTAATAGCTTAATGCAATCAATGACATGAATGATTCACGATTAGTAAAAATCAGCAAATATCTCAGCAGACACCTGCGCCACGCGCCCTCGCGCATTGGCATTCAACTCGCGCCGGGGGGCTGGGTTCCTGTTAGCGAACTCCTCGCTGCGTGCCAAAAAAATAACTTCCCCCTTCAGCTTGCAGAACTCAAAAAAGTAGTCGCAGAAAACGAAAAACAGCGCTTTTCCTTCGACGAAACCGGAACTCTAATTCGTGCCAACCAAGGACACAGTGTAGAGGTTGACTTGCAGTTAGAACCCGCGGTTCCTCCAGATATTTTATATCACGGAACCAGTAGCACTGCCGTCGAGTCTATTCTCAGTCAAGGAATTAGGAAAATGTCGCGGCATCACGTTCATTTGTCGGTGAATATCCAGACGGCGCGCCAAGTAGGTGCCAGACACGGTATCCCGGCAGTCTTTACTGTAGATGCCGCAGCAATGCAGCGCGACGGCCATACATTTTACTGCTCGGAAAACAAAGTTTGGCTTGTAGATTCTGTGCCGCCAAATTATCTAAAAAAAAGTTGATAATTGGCTTTTTTTTGTATAAAGTGTACCAAAAAAATGTAAAATAAGAGTAAGTAGGAGTTGCAATAAGTGAGTGCGGAAGACATGGGCGATCGCCAAAACAATTTTACTCAAAACAATCCTCAAAATCGAGGGCTGCTAGGCTCGGGCTGGCGACCTCTCTACCGTCAATTTGATTGGGAACATCTGCTGTACTTAGCGTCAAGCGACCCCGTAGAACTAGCTCAAAAAACTTTAGATGCAGCTAGCGATATTGCTGACGCAATGGGGCGACATCAATATACCTGGTGGGCAAATATTTTAAATGTATTCTCGGAAAATACTCGCTACGAAATGGATGAATTTTGGGATTACATTACTCCGCAGCCCGTTTACCCGGATTACCGCTACAAAGACGTTTTAGTTACTGAAACGCCCGTGGTGCAATTGGTCAGCCGCGCTAGTATTCCCATCGACTACGTTCTCAACAAACTCCAAGAAATTACTGTTTTCAAACTTCTGGATTTGTTGGGCAAACCGGATGCGATTACCCAGTCTTTTATGGAGCGACATTTTTCTTATCCCAGGGAGCGATTTGTTAGCTGGGAACGCTTGGAAGTTTTGGGTACTGTTTATGCTTATTGGGGTGAATTCGGCTGTTGGCTGCAAATTGACAGCTACGACAGGGGAAGACGTTGCTACACTCTGATTTGTAAAGATATTGCGCCGCTCCTTAGCAAGGCAACTTACAATTTAGCGGTGATTCTGAGCGGGTACAAAAGCCGCGTCGGACAGGTTCACAGCCAGTTCCCAATTCGGACTTTTTCTGCGGATGTTCAAGCTTTTACTGATAATGTTCAGCAGGCAATTCTCGATCGCAATCAGTTGGCTGTTTTGGTTAGCGGCGAACCTGGGACGGGCAAAACTGCTTGGACGCAAGCGGTGGCGAAGGAGATTTTAGTGCCGCTGGGTTATGTGATTTTTATTTTAGACCATGATGCTGTGGAAAATTTTGTGCCACCGAGTTATTTAGAGCGGATTTGCATTATTATCAACGAGGCTGATAATTTGGCTCAAGATCGATCGACCGCAGTCGCCCAACGCACTAACAAAACTGAACATATTTTGAGTTTGCTGGATGGAACTTTGTATCAAAGCGTTATGGACGAACACGGGATTCAATTTCAGCAAAAACTCGTGGTGTTGATGACTTGCAACACGACTGAAAGATTAGATCATGCAATGTTGCGGAAGGGGAGAGTGGATTTTACCAGTGAATTTACGCACAAATTTGTGTGAGCGGACACCTAAAGTCTCAAGCAATTGAGGTAATTGCAAGACCTGCACGAGTTCAAATACCTCACGATTCTGGGTTTATGGTGGATACGGTATCAAACACAACTGTTCGCGATTCTGTGATGCCCTTGGAGTAAGGATATGCGGTTTGTTTATCACCACAAACTCAGGAGAGCCAACCAAACAATCTCTCTCAAATCTTGAGCGGTGTAATTTGGAGTGGAGAAAATGGGTATACTGAGCTCATGTTAGAACAGCTTACACCATAAGCTATTTAGGATAAAAACCATAAACCAAACAATCTCTCTCAAATCTTGAGCGGTGTAATTTGGAGTGGAGAAAATGGGTATACTGAGCTCATGTTAGAACAGCTTACACCATAAGCTATTTAGGATAAAAGCCATAAACCAAAC
>NZ_JADEWV010000080.1 GCF_015207455.1 Microcoleus sp. LEGE 07076 | reverse complement strand
GTCTGAGGAATGGTGAATCATGTTCACTAACATAGCGAGAATTTGGTCGTAAGCTAGGTCGAGTTCTTGGCCAGATTGAATATCTAAATAATTGCACTTGACAGCAAACTCAATCCAGGTTTGAGTTTCAGCCGCTTCGGCTTCAGAGTCGCTTAACTTAGCCACAAAAGCTGCTTCATAACGGCGTTTTTTCCAAGCCTCAGCTAAATTAGCACATACAGAGCGCGATGAACGACGTATCTGGTCGGTTAATGAAAATCTCTCTTCAACAGGAAACTTTTTGCTTAAATTAAAAATATGCATGGCAGCATTAAGCACCTGTTGATATACTTGCAAATCCCGATGACTTTGAATTCGTTGATTGCTCATCTTCTCCTCATATGAGTTTCACCTAAATAATTATTGTCAATCTATCTCCCCCTCTCCCCCTCTACATTTAGTTGCTAAATAACTCCGGCAATCTTCCTCGCAACTCAGCATTCAAACGCGGCAACTCGTCCCGCATTTGCAAGTACCAATCTCGCCGCTGCCGGTAGTGCCCGCACAGCAAGCGGTTGTCGCGCACCCATTCGTAAGCATTCGCGGCTATTTCTTGGCGCATAGAAGTATCGTCAATTAGCGAATTTAGCTTAATTTCAAACTCTTTTTCACTTCTATAAATTAATCCGGTTTCACCTTCAACAATCGAATCTTCGTACACGGTGGGACTTGCCAAAACAGCAACTCCCCGCGCCGCACATTCAATAAATTTTAAATCCGATTTCATTTCGTTAACCGGGTTGTCAACGAGCGGTAGCAAAGCTATATCGCAACTGTACATGATTTCTTGATACCGTTCGTAAGTGCAAAATGGCTCAAGTTCTTTGTGCTTTATTTCCAAGGATTCAAAAAATCTGCTGTCGTGAATTACTTTAACTCGAATTCGATGTTTGTGTGCTGCTAAAACTCGATTGAGCGCTGCCAGAATCGGCTGCCAATCTTTTTCGCGGTTGAGCGCACCAAAAAATATGGTGACTGCATCTGCTGTCGGGTAAATTCGCTGCGGGGGCAAATAAGCTAATTGATTGGGAAATACGGCAACATTGGGATTGTAGTGCCGCAACATTTTTGCTAGCGGTTCAGTGGTGGTTTGAACGCAGTGACAGCCGCGATAGCTGAGGTAATTGTTGTCTGCGTATTCGCGGCGGCGGATGGGATTGTCGTCAATTTCAGCTACTATTAAGTAGTCTTGTTCCAGCAATTTTTTGAGTTGGGGAATGTAGGCGGGATATTGCATGATTGTCCGCTGCCAGATGAATACTTTTTCTTCTCCAGCTAGGGGGCTAATCAATTCTGCTGCTTTCACGCCGGAGACGGTGCGGACACCGGGAATTGTGGCGCTAAATTTGTCGGGTTCCAAAACTCGCACGCGATCGCACCCTGTCGGAGCCATAATGATAGTTTGGATCAGCAGTCTGCGGGGCGGTACGGCCGATTTGGTCGATCGCGCGATATAATATTCAGCACCCGTTTCCGTAGCAAAATCCGCCGCTGTCAGCTCTAAAGCCTTCACCATTGGATGCAGCAATTGCTGGAAGCGGACAAAAGTTTCAGTTTTGTGTCCCTTTCCTTGCAGCTCGTAAACCTGCAATCCGGCATCAGCAAATAGTGATTTAATACTTTCTAGGGTAAACCAGTGCTGCATCTTGCTGTCGGGATTTTCCCAATTTCCCCGCAACAGATTGACAATGCGCCGCCAGTATTGAGCGTTGGGGATGCTGGCGAAAATTTGCCCCTCTTGGTTGAGCAAACCACTGTACTGCTTGAGGACATCCCAGGGATTTTTGAGATAGGGTAGCAAGTCGCCAAAAATCAAACAATCGACGCTTTCGGGGGCGATTTCGAGACTTTCAACGGCAATTTCTTCAATATCGGCTACCGTCACCCAGTTTAGCCGATCGACTGCAATCTTAGCTTTTTCGCGATCGCGCTCAATACCAATATACTGACAGTGGGGATTTACCTGCTTGTATTCTTCACCAGTCAAGCCCGTACCGCAGCCAATTTCGACAACGACTTTAGCATCCGGCGGTAGCAGCTTCAAAAGGTCGTGGTTGACGCGATCGATCACTTTGTCTAAAATTCCTGATTAGTTTATCGTAAAATAAAACAGAGCCACCCATGCCAACAGACGACCAGCCGAAGGTTAGCATGGCGATGCCAGTATACAATGGCGATCGGCACATTTGTCAAGAACAAAATTTTCAGTTACCAACTCTTGCTCTTCCCTCTCTTCTCTTCCTCAGCGTACTCTGCGCCCTCTGCGATTCAATTAAATCCTGTTCTCCCGTCCAGCAAAGATTGCTACATCTTAGCAAATATTGAGAACATCAGAATTTATTCTCAACTCCTACCCTGCTAAAACGCCATTTAGAATATCAATTAATTCAGCTTTTCGACCGGAAAAATAACACAACACTTAACTCAATACATTAAAAACTATGAATCAAAATCTAGGAATTAACATCGCCGGCTACATCAACGGCGAATTTGGCATAGGAGAAGGCGTCCGAGCAAACATCCGAGCCGCCGAAGCCGCCAAAATCCCCTTTAATCTCAACAATTTTACCCGCAGTCCCCACCGCAAACAAGACACCACCTATCAAAATTTTAGCCGCCAAAATCCCCATCCCGTAAACTTAATTCAAGTCAACGCCGACGAAGTTGCAACCTTTATCAAACATACAGGCTCCAGATATTTTCAAAACAAATACAATATCGGATTTTGGGCCTGGGAAATTCCCGCATTTCCCGCCGAATGGCAGCCAGCATTCAATCACTTTCACGAAATCTGGACTTACAGCAACTATTGCGCTGAAACAATTTCCCAAGTCTCGCCAATTCCCGTAATCAAAATCCTGCCCAGTATCGCTCTCCCCGCACCTTCTCTGAACAGAGAAGCACTGAATTTACCTAAAAATAAATTTATTTTCCTATTTATATTCGACTTTTCCAGCCGCATTGAGCGCAAAAATCCTTTAGAGGCAATTCAAGCATTTAAACAAGCTTTTGGGGCAGATGACCGCGTATTGTTGATTCTTAAATCTTCCAATTCAAAGAATTTTCCAGAAGCTCAAGCATCCTTAAACTCAGCCATAGCAAACAATTCAAATATCAAACATCTAGACGGGTATTTGTCCAAAGACAAAATCAACGGTTTGCTCTACAATTGCGACTGCTACGTCTCGCTGCACCGCTGCGAAGGATTCGGCTTGACAATGGCAGAGGCGATGTTTTACGGAAAACCCGTAATTGCCACCGACTATTCATCAAATACAGAATTTATGAATGTCGGCAATAGTTTTTTAGTCAAGTATAAGTTAATCCCAATTGAGCAAGATTGCGGGCCTTACAAAAAAGGCAATATTTGGGCCCAACCGGATGTCGCACACGCTGCTGATTTAATGCAGAAAGTTTTCAACAATTCCCGGGAATCTCAACAAATTGGAGCAGTAGGTTCTGAGCAAATCAAGACTTTACTCAACCCGCAAGTTACAGGCAACAAAATTAGAAAACGTCTCGAATATATTGCCGAGATTACTGATAATTTTCAAAACTTGCCTCTGTCAGCAACAGCCAAAACAGAGCCTGCAAAAATTAAGGCTGACTTGCAATCATCACAACCCAAAACTCAATCAAAAGCACAACTGCAAAACTGGCAGCCTTTGGTGAGCATTTGCATTCCGACGTACAACGGAGAAGCGTTTATTGAGGAAACAATCAAAAGTGCTTTGGCTCAGACATATCCTAATATAGAACTGATTGTATCAGATGACGGCTCCACAGATCGCACAATTGCGATCGCCCAATCATTCCAATCCCAAACATCCGCCGACTTCCGCATCATCCTGCACCGCAACTACGGCTTATCACAAAACTGGAACTTCTGCATATCCCAAGCCAAAGGTGAATACATTAAATTTCTGTTTCAAGACGACTTGCTCGCACCAGAATGTATCGAAAAAATGGTCGCCCTCGCCCAACAAAACCCAGAAATAGGCATGGTTTTCTCCCCGCGCAGCATCACCATAGCTGACAGTGAATCCAACCCAATTTTGCGGAAAGCTTCCCAATCAATTAAAGATTTGTATAAAAGTTGGTCGAATTTAAAATCTATTCAGCCCGGAAAAGAATTGCTGGCAGATGCTAACTGCTTGAAAAACCCGATTAACAAAATTGGTGAACCGAGTACCGTCTTAATTGCCGTCCGAGTATTTGCAGAAATAGGATTATTTGATTCGGGATTGTCTCAGTATGTAGACTTAGATATGTGGTGGCGAATCATGGGCAATTATCACATCGGATTTGTAGAGGAAAAACTGTCGTCGCTCAGGATTCATCCCGAACAACAAACCTGGAAAAACTTCGCGGTTGGGGAAAATCATAAAGATGTGGTCAGATTTTACAAAAAACTATTAAATAGTCCTGATTACAGTTTCCTGAATCGCGAAATCAAAGAGAAAATTCGTCAAAAGTTGGCATTAAGAACCCAGCCCAATATATCTGACTTGTCAGTGCTGGTTGACAACTACAAAAAATCGCCCTCAAACCAGTTTCTTCTGGATAAAATGCGTCAATACCGCCAACAATTAGCGGAATATTGGTTGAATTTTCCAGCCGATAAATTAGAAAGTGCTTATTCGCAAGAAGCGGGAAAAGCTCATAAATTGCTACTAGATAGCGGTCTCAAAAATGAAACTTTAACTGAGTCAGAACAAAGTTTGGTGCAGCAGTTAGCCTCGAAACTTGCTGAAGCAGGGGAAATTGCCGATAAGATTCAATATCTCCTGGCAGCGGTGCTGTACGGCGAGGCTTATCAGTTGCCTCTAGAGTATAAAAATGCAGAGATTCCTCAGTGGTTTTTTGAGGATTTTATGAAATTTCTATTTGAGTCGCCGAATTATTTTAAAATGAGATGTTTGGCGATTGTCAATAACGGGCAAGATGCCTGTGAAGCGAGAGATGAATTTTCTGCTTGTGGAACAGGCATCTTGCCTGTTACTAAACAAGTAATTGAGAATGTTGCAAGATATCAGTTTAAACAAAAGTCGGAAATTGAAAGATACTCTGAATATTTCCAGAAGTTGATTATGTACGTCGCTGCTAATATCGCCAGTTTCCCCGATGCGGAAATTTGGCGTTATTTAGCGGCTTTTATTGCCAAAAATGTGAGCTTTCAAGCTTTGTATTTGAGCGAGGCAAATCTGCTTGATGTTTTGAGTCAGCGAGCTGATATCCTGGAATTTTATTTAAAAAATATCGGCTGTAAAATAGATTGGAATTTTGTTTGCAAAGAAGTTGGAAAAACTAAAAGTAGAGTTGGTTTTTTGCTGGATAAAATTAGTTTGACAGCAGAGATTTTTGGGGCGATTCCAGCTTTTGAATATTTAGACAGAGATAGATTTGAAGTTATCGTGTATAGTTTCCAGGTACAAGATGAGAAACTGGGTAAATATTGCGAAAGTTGCGCCGACAAACTGGTGCTACTGTCAGCAGATTTGTCGAAGCAAGTACAGGAAATTCGATCGCACGATTTAGATATTTTGTTAATCTGCACCAATATTGCCGATACATCCCAACCAGCCGCACTGCTGTGTTTGCACCGATTGGCGCGGATGCAAATGGCTACCGCCGCATCAACCCCCGCCACCACCGGAGCCCGAAATATCGATTATTTGATTGCCGGAGATTTGACATTGCCTGCAGGTGCAGCAGCAGAGTACCGCGAAAAATTAATTGCTTTAGAAGGTTCGGGATTTTGTTTGAGCTATCCGGTAGCGCCAACTGCTGCGAGGGTTGAACCGACTCGCAGCAGTTGGGGAGCAACTGATGAATCTGTAGTGTTCATCTCAGGCGCTCCTGCTTCGATAATTATCCCAGAATTGAGAGAAACTTGGGCCAAAATTATTGCTGCTGTACCGAATTCTATTTTAGTTTTGTATCCGTTTGGTTCGGGGCGAGAAAGCTGGGCGGCGGTGCCTTTTTACAACCAAATTCGATCGACCTTCGGGGAATTTGGGCTTGACAAACAGCGGATAGTTGTGATACGGGCGCTAAAAAATCGTGCAGATTGCATAAAATGTCTGAAATTGGCTGATATATATTTAGAGTCCTATCTGTGCAGCGATATCTGCTCTGTGGCAGAAGCGCTGTTGGTAGGGTTGCCAGTAGTGGCAAGAAAAGGGCAAACAGGACGATCGCGCCAATCTGTCGCAGTCCTCGAAGAACTACAACTTCCGGAACTGGTAGCAAACAGCGAGAACTCTTATATAGAGCTGAGTACAGCACTGGGAACCAACCCAAAACTGCGCCGGCACTATCGGGATCGAGTCCAGCAAACAATGGCGGCCAACCCCAAAATTCTTGACAGTCGCGCTTACTCCTACCGGATAGGCAAA
This sequence comes from Microcoleus sp. LEGE 07076, assembly GCF_015207455.1. GTDB lineage: Bacteria > Cyanobacteriota > Cyanobacteriia > Cyanobacteriales > Microcoleaceae > Microcoleus. The sequence goes on along the minus strand of NZ_JADEWV010000080.1, from coordinate 20,665 downwards.
CTATTTGAAAGGAACCCGTAGCGAGGCAAAGCGTCAAGAAATAGACAGCAATAGCGCTAGCTTTATTGGCGCTCTGCTATCATCGGGAGATTAAGAGGTTAGTGGTTGTCGCTCTTTTCCTGCCACAGCTAAATTCAAAGGGAAAGCGCAAGTCAGTTGGAGATAAAAAAATGACAGGACTTTTTCAAATAGGCGATAAATTACTTCAAGCTCAGGATATGCCATCGCTCCTGAAGCGCTATCAGTTGATGCCCCAATTCTTGCGGGGTGTAATAGTAGACCAAGCGATCGCATCTTTCAGTTGCAGCGACGAAGAACGTCAATCCGCTGTTGAGAACTTTCTGGCACAGCACCAACTGACAGCCCCGGAAGCCAAAGAAGCTTGGCTGCGCCAACAAAATATGACGGTAGAAGAACTTCAAGAGATGGCCGTCAGGCCCTTGCTGATCGAAAAGTTTAAGCAAGAGACTTGGAGACCTAAAGTAGATAATTATTTTTTAACCCGCAAAGCCAGTTTAGACCACGTAGTCTATTCGCTGGTACGCACCAAAAATCCAGCACTGGCAAACGAACTTTACTTTCGCATCCTGGAAGGGGAACAAAGCTTTGCTGAAGTGGCACGCGACTTTTCTGAAGGGCCAGAATCCAAGTCCGGAGGCTTGTTGGGCCCAGTACCCCTCAGTCAGCCTCACCCGGCAATCAGTAAACTTTTGTCTGTCAGCCAGCCAAATCAACTGTGGACGCCGCGTCCTCTGGCAGAATGGATGGTGATTATTCGACTAGAAAAGTTCATGCCGGCCCAGCTCGATGAATCGATGCGGCTGCACTTGATTAACGAACTCTTTGAAAGCTGGCTCGCCCAACAGGTATCGCAAATTGGCCCGCTACAGCCCCTCTCTTCGGTGTCTTCAATATCATGACCGCAAACAATTGGGTATGTTGCCCCGGTTGCGCGGCCGCGACATCAATCTCAAATCAAAAATTAAAAATCTAAAATCGGATGACTTCTTCCGCTGTTTCCCTCTCCCAAATTCAGGATTTTTTAGCTAAAACACCCCCCTTTGACCGACTCTCAGAGACGGCTTTGTCGGCATTGGTGGCTAAATGCCAGCTCCTCGGCTATCAGACGGGGCAGCCCCTGTTTGAACGGGAAAAAATGCCGACTCAGGTGGCAATTATCTATCAAGGTCAGGCCAGGCTGCTGGGCTATGACCAGCGCTCACAGCGCCACGTCAGTTTGCGATTGGTGCAGTCAAAGGAAATTCTCGGCTGGGCTGGCTTGGTCAGGGGAGTTCCCTGCGAAACGGCGATCGCCTCTACAGATGTAATCGCGATCGTCTTACCTGCTGAAGATTTCCTGAACTCAGTAGAAAAACAGCCGACCTTTGGAGAAGCCTTTCGCGAACACTGTTCCTTGAGCGAAGTATTTGAACTGTTGAGCCTGGAATTGCAGCGCCAAGCTGACGGTACTTCCAATCTCAAGGAACTCACCGCGCACGCTTGGGAAGACGCGACAGTTGTCAACGTGCCAAACGGCAACAAAAAAACTCAAGACCTCGCCCAAGACTTAGATGCCGATCGAATTTGGCTCGTCAGCAGTGGCGTCTTGGGCGACTTTCCCACCGGCAGCCGCTTCTCTGTGGAAAATGCAGCCAAATCCTTGAAAGTAGAAGGCCGCGCCGGCGCGCGCTTGGTCGGCTTCCGCGAACCCCCAGAACCCCCACCCGAGCCAGATTCATTAAATGGCATAAATGGCACGGCCCAGACAGTAGCCCCTGGGTTGGAACTGCCTGCTGGAAAATCGATCGAGATTAAGAGCGCCCCCGCTCAGCCCCCAGCACCCGGAGACAACCAACCAAAGGATGGCGGGAGATATCCGGTTTTCCGCGCCAAAGGGAAAATAGATGCCCCGCTAGCTTGCTTCCAGATGTTGAGCAAGTATTTCGGGATCAAATTTCGTCGAGATATTATCCGCAAAGTTCTAGAAAATCAGTTAAAAACCGCTGGTGCTATCAGTATGCAAGCCTGCGGGGCGATCGCCCAAAGCATCGGCCTCACGCCCCAATTAGCCCAAGTCCCGGCAGATGCCATCAACCGCATCAAAGCTCCGGTAATGATTAAATGGGAAGACAGCTTTGCGATTATTTACAGCATCACCGAGCAAGAATTGGTGATGGCAACGCCCGAAAAGGGGCTGATGCGGAAGCGAGTACCTCAGTTTAAAGAAGTCTGGGGAGAAGTAGGAGAAGTCCTGCTGCTGCAAGCTCCGCAAGTCGAACAAAAAGAGCAGTTCAGCTTCTGGTGGTTTGTGCCGGCGCTGATGGAACACAAAACAGTGTTTTTTGAAGTGTTGCTAGCCTCGTTTTTTGTACAGCTATTCGGTCTTGCCAACCCGTTAATCAGCCAAGTAATTATTGATAAAGTCTTAGGTCAGCGCAGCATTGACACCTTGGATATTTTGGGGGCATTTCTGTTAGGTGTTGCCCTGTTTGAAGGACTGCTCAATGGTTTGCGTACCTTTTTGTTTATCGACACCTCAAACCGCATTGATGTCAAATTGAGTGCAGAGGTCATCGACCACTTGCTGCGGCTACCCCAGAATTACTTTGACAACCGGCGCGTGGGAGATTTGGTTTACAAATTTAGCATGATGGGCCAGATTCGGGAATTCATGACGAGTACAGCTTTGACAGTTGTGCTCGATGCAGTATTCTCGGTGGTTTACGTCGCCGTCATGCTCTCCTACAGCGTGAAGCTAACCTTCGTATCTTTGGCAGTGGTACCGGTACTGGCCTTGATGATTATTCTGATCAATCCGCTGGTGCTGCGCCTGATCAAACAAAGAAATATGCGTTTTGCTGACTCTCAATCTTATCTAGTAGAAGTAGTCAGCGGGATTCAAACTGTTAAAGCTCAAAATATTGAATTGAAATCTCGATGGGAGTGGTCGAGCCGCTACGCAAAATACATTACAGCCAGTTTTAAAACAATTATCACGGGGACTACAGCAGGTACGATTAGCAGCTTTTTAAACCAGGTGGGTAACTTGGCTCAGTTGTGGGTGGGAGCTTATTTGGTACTGGCAAATGACATGACTTTGGGTCAGTTGATTGCTTTCCGAATTATTTCGGGGAACGTGACAGGTTCGCTGCTGCGTTTTGTGAGCGTTTGGCAGAGTTTCCAAGAGGTCTCGATGTCGATCGACATGCTCAAGGATATCGTCGATAAACCGACGGAAACCAGCGATGAAGACAGGAGCAATATCCCGCTGCCGGCAATTCAAGGAGAGGTTAAGTATGAGGAGGTTTCCTTCCGATTCCTAGAAAGCGGGCCGCTGCAATTAGCCAATGTGAATTTGGAATTTCCCGCTGGCAGTTTTGTGGGAATTGTGGGGGGAAGCGGTTCTGGTAAAAGTACGGCGATGAAGCTGTTGCAGCGTCTGTACGCGCCGCTGTCGGGTCGAATTTTTATTGACGGCTATGACATTGCTAAGGTGGAACTGTACTCGCTCCGCAGCCAATTAGGGGTAGTGCTGCAAGATACTTTGCTGTTTAACTGCTCGGTACAGGAAAATATTGCTCTGAGCAATCCCGATGCGAGTACGGATGAGATTGTGCGAGCAGCAAAACTAGCGGTAGCTCACGACTTTATCATGGGTTTGCCTGCAGGCTACAATACTATAGTAGGAGAGCGGGGTGCGTCGCTTTCTGGGGGCCAAAGACAGCGTTTGGCGATCGCCCGCACCATTTTGCAAAACCCGAAACTGCTGATTTTGGACGAAGCTACAAGCGCCCTTGACTATCATTCGGAACGCCAAGTTTGCAATAACTTAGCAGAGGCTTTCGTCGGCCGCACGGTGTTTTTCATTACTCACCGCCTGACTACCATCCAAAACGCCGACATAATTATTATGATGGATCAAGGCTCTGTAGTCGAACAGGGTTCTCACAAAGAATTAATGGCTCTTAAAGGACGTTACTATTGCCTGTTCCAACAACAAGAGTCATCGAATAACTGATCGTAGGTAATCGGTAATCGGTAATCGGTAATCACTAAAAAATAATGACAAACAATAATGCCCAAGGCCCAAGGCCCAATGCCCAATGACCAATGACCAATGACCAATACCCAATACCCAATACCCAAATAACATATGGCTATGAAATCGATTACGCTTTCTGAGCAACCAATCATTCTCGAAAAACCAGCGATTTGGTCGCACTTGTTTTTGTGGATGATCATGCTGATGACCACTTCCGGTGTGGTTTGGGCTTATTTTGCTAGCGTAGAACAAGCTGTCCCGGCTGTCGGCCAATTGGAACTAAAAGATGGTGCTAGAGACATCCAAGCTCCTGCTACAGGCGCGGTAGTGAGACTTCACGTTGAAAATGGCGATCGCGTGGAAAAAAACCAGCCTCTGCTCACTTTCAACCCCCTAGCACCCGCGGCAGATTTAACGTCGATCCAGAAAACTAAAGAGGCCCTGGAAAAAGAAAATAAATTTTACGAAGATGTTGTTAACGGCAAAGTTCAAGGCCCTATTCCTTCTAACCTAGAATCCACAATCAAGGACAGACAGAGCCTCGCGGCACAAAATAAAGTGCTGCAAGCTTTGATTGACGAGCTATACCTCAACCGGGGAGCCAGCGGAAATTTTGACGCGGCTCAGCAAGGACTGTATGTTAATTATCGATCGGAATTTCTCTCTCGCGTAGCAGCAGCCCAAGGTCAAGTTCAGGAGTTGGACAAACAACTGAAGCAAGCTGAGAATGCTGAAAAAGCCGCCGGCGCTCAAATGACTGTCGCACAGCAACAATTGGGTTTTGCTCAGAACCAATTAAATTATTCTCAGCAGCAGTTAGCCTCTTCGCAAGAGCAAGTCAAATCAGCCCTGGCTCAGAAAGATTTGGCTGACGAACAGTTAGCAAAATCCCAACAAGTCTTGAAGTCTAATCAAGCCATTCTGGGCAGACTAGGCCCCCTGGTAGAGCAAGGAGCGATCGCTGAACTGCAAAAAGAAAAGCAAGAACAAGATGTTTTCAGAGGCCAAAGCGACGTTCTCAAACAGCAAGATCAAATCAAGCAGCGCGAAGGTGAAATCAACGCCCGCAAAGGGGAAATTAACACGCGCCGAGGCGAGCTCAATACCCGCCGGGGTGAAATTAACGCCCGTCAAGGTGACATCGAAAAAATTACCGCAGAAATCGAGCGCCAGCAAGGAGAACAAGCGCGCATTCAGGAGTCGATCGCCCGCGCCGAAGAACAGTTAAAAAACACTAAGGATGCTTGGGCTAGAGAACTGTACACCAAAATTGCTGAAAACGAAAAACAAATTGCCAGCAGCGATTCTCAACTAAGTCGCTTCAAAGTGGAAAACCTCAAAAAGCTGTCCGAGGTAAATGCTCAGCTAGAAAAAGCGCAGCAAACTCGCGATACTCAAGTGCTGAAGTCTCCAGTATCGGGGGTAATCTTTGATTTGAAACCTTCTAAGAAGCAGGATGCGAAGTTAAATATAGCCAACGATCCGATTTGCCAATCCATTATTAAGTCAGTGCTGAAGCCTGGGGAACCCCGCCCGAAACGCTGCGAAGAAGCTTATTACGAAGCGCAGCAAACTGAGAAGCTGCTCAAGGTTTTGGATGACGAAAACGGTCTGGAAGCAGTTGTTTACCTCGAAAACAGCAACGTAGCTTTGGTATTGGATGCCATGAGACAGAAGCGCGAGAAATTGGAGCCGTATCACGGCAAACAATTAGATGGAGAAAAAATTGATTGCGAAAAAGGTAAAAGTTGCGTTTGTCCAGAGAAAGAAGTTAACAGAGAGAAATTGGGTCTGACGAAATACGCCTGCGTACCCGTAGAAGTCAATGTTGAAGCTTTCCCGGCTATGGAGTTTGGTACTGCTGAGGGTGAAGTGAAAGACATTAGCAAGGATGCTGAGCCTCCTACCGAATTGCGGAAATACTACGCTTTCAAAACCAAAATTAAGCTCAAGAATCAAAAGTTTGTTTTGAACAAGAACAAGCCAAATCAACAGGAAGTTAACTTGCAGTCGGGAATGGCTGTAAGTTCTAATATCAATATCGGCAAGCGGACTGTTTTGCAGATGTTTATCAACCGATTTACTGGCAAACTGGATACGTTCAAGACTGTTAAGTAGCGAACTGTTGACGGTTGACTGTTGACGGTTGACTGTTGACGGTTGACTGTTGACGGTTGACTGTTGACGGTTGACGGTTGACTGTTAATTCTCAGTCGAAAAGTAGTTGTAGGGTGCGTCGCACGAGAACAATTCCTCGCATTTCACGCCAGATATATCGTGCGACACACCTTACACATTGGGTAGACGAAACAAACTCAAAAATTCTATTGCAGCCAGCTTTTTTCTAAATGGTATTACACTTCCGATGCTACCGGATTTGATATTAATGAAAAAAATTATTTTATTTAGTCTATACCTAATTCCTGTTGTTTTATTAATCAGATTTGTAGCGAATTTTAGCATCAATGTTCCCATCGATGACGAGTGGAGATTAGCCCCCTTGTTTGAAAAAATCGCTCAGGGAAATGTAACTTTTAATGATTTCTGGGCTTTGCACAGCAATCACCGCATAGTGTTTCCGAAAATAATTATTTCGCTGCTGGCTTTTGCTTCCAGATGGAATATTAATTATCAATTGTGTCTGAGTATCGGTTTGGCGGGGCTAACTTTTATCGCTGCGTACAAGTTATCTTCGATGCAAGCTAAAAATGGGGAGAATTTGTGGCATTTAGCTAATATTTTAAGTTGTATTTTGGTGTTCTCTCTAGTTCAGCACGAAAACTGGCTTTGGGGATTTCAATTAGCTTGGTTTTTGGTAAATTTTTGTTTTGTCGCTGCGATTTATGCGCTGGTTTCAAATCATAAATTATTGCCCAATATTAAAATTTCTGTTGCTGCTGTATTTTGTTTTATTGCTAGTTTTTCCCTGGCTCAAGGTTTGCTTTCTTGGTTGGTGGCGCTTCCGGCTGTGGTGGCTTTGGAGGGAAAAAAATTGCATAAAAAAATCAGATTAATTTTATGGATGCTGCTGTTTGTCGCAACTTGTGCTGTTTACTCAATTGATTACCATCCGAGCCGGAAAGCAAGTATTATTTCATTGTTGAATAAGCCGCTGGTGGTAATTGATTATTTTTTGAGTTTGCTGGGTTCGCCAATTGTTAGATTACCGGGAATTTCGGCATTTGTAGGATTGGTGATATTTGCCAGTTTTGGATTTTTTGTATGGCATTTTGGGAAGATTTTATCAACTGATTTGGGATTGGGTGGGGACGGGCAAGATGCCCATCCCACAATTGATTTAGGATTGCGACATCAGGCTTTACCTTGGCTGTCAATTGGGTTATTTTCGGTTTTGTCGTCTTTGTTTATTACGGCTGGCAGGGCGGAATTTGGGGCGGTTCAGGCGATAGAATCTTCGAGATATACGACTAATTCAATTTTGCTGTTGATTGCTTTGGTTCAGCTAGGACAATTGTTTATTGGAGAAACAAAAGCTTTTTTTAAATTCAACTATAAATGGATTTATAGAGGAGTTTTATCGCTATTAATTGGTATAATTATTGTGAATTCTCAAAAGGCGATCGCCCAAACTAGCTCAGCACTTATTTACAAACAAGGCGCTCAAGATTGTTTGCAATTAATGAACTATTTGGAACCGTCGGAGTTTTTCAATAAATCGCCAGAAAGCTGTTTGAGGGTGCTGAGCAAAAAAACTTGGCTGGTGAGAGAAGGCGCTGCAATTCTCGATAAATTTGGTTGGAGAAAGTTCGCGAAAAATGTAGATTTTATTGCCGAGTCCCAGAAAGTTTACGGCTATTTAGACAAACCTCAAATTAGCGATAAATCCTTGGCTGTTAACAAAAAAGCTGCTGGTTGGGCGGTTTTGCCAGAACAGAAGCAACAGCCCAATATTGTACTGCTATCTGTCGGTGACAAACAATCTTTTTTTGCTAACGCTTATGTAAATTTGGACAGTCCCGATATTGCTAAGATTTTGCAATCTCAGTTGTACAATAATGCGAGGTGGGCGGTTGATTTGTCCGATCGCGATTGGCCGATCGCCCAAACTGAAATTAAAGCTTGGGTGTATAATCCTGTGGACAACCAATTTGTCCAGTTGCGCGGAGGATGAGGAGTGAAAATTTCGGTGATTGTACCAGCCCACAACGAGGAGGGCTGTTTGGAAGGTACTGTGCGGGCGATCGCCCAGACGCTCGATTTAGAAGGCATTCCGCACGAAATTTTGATTGTGAATGACAACAGTGTCGATCGAACAATTGATATTTGCCAGGAATTGTCAGCAACTTTCCCCACAGTTAGATACATCAACAATCAACCTCCCAACGGTTTCGGATTTGCCGTGCGCCGGGGATTGGCGGAATTTGACGGCGATGCTGTCGCAATTGTGATGGCCGATGCTTCCGACGATCCGAAGGATTTAGTAGCAGGATACCGCAAATTGCAAGCCGGATATGACTGCGTTTTTGGTTCCAGATTTATCAAAGGCGGCTTTGTAGTTGACTATCCAATTCACAAATTAGCAATTAACCGCTTAGCAAACTGGTTTGTCAAAACTATTTTTGGCTGGCGCTACAACGATGTTACCAATGCTTTTAAACTCTACCGCCGAGAAGTAATTGAAGGCGTGCAGCCGATTTTAAGCCATCATTTTAATTTAACTGTGGAACTGCCTTTGAAAGCAATTGTCCGGGGTTTTTCCTATGCGGTAATTCCTCTGAGGTGGTACAATCGGACTGCTGGTATTTCTAAGCTTAAAATTAAAGAAATGGGCAGCAGGTATCTGTTTATTGTCTTGTATGTCTGGCTGGAAAAACATCTCTCTCGCGGCGACTACCACCGAACCAGAAAGATGAATGAGTTAAAAGCAGTTGACAGTTGATAGTTAAGTATAGGAATTAAACCATTTATGCGTAAGGGTATCGCGCTTTATTCATGAGGTTATTTACGTATTAACCGATGTGGCGGTTCCTATGCCACTGCGTACCAAAATCGGGAGTGCAACTTAGATAACGGGGGTAACCTGCGAAATGGTTACGAAAAAATGGTCAAATAGCTCAAAAGTGCGATCGCGCGGTAAAATTTAACTTAGGAGGCTATGGGGAAATTTGGTTGAAAAAATATACTAAATTGGGAGGATTAAGTCATGGTTTTTACAGCCCAAGAAATGGCAAAATTGATGCCAGATGCCAGTCAACTTGAAAGTGATGAGCCAGAAATGGAAAGTTCCCTACATTATATTCAATTAGCATTATTAGTTGCCTGTTTGGAATGGCAATGGCGCGATCGCAACGACTTTTTTGTTGGAGCAAATCTGACGGTTTACTACAGCCAGCAACAATTGAAAAATCGGGATTTTCGCGGCCCTGATTTTTTTCTAATCGCCGACACCGAAAAACGTCCGCGTCGTTCCTGGGTAGTTTGGGAAGAAGAGGGGAGATATCCCGATCTAATTATCGAATTGCTATCTAGTTCTACCGCCAGAGTCGATCGCAATGAAAAAAAGATATTATATCAAAATCGGTTTAGAACGCCCGAATACTTTTGGTTCGATCCTGAAGATTTGGAATTTGCTGGTTTTCGTTTAATTGGTCAAGAATATCAAGCTATTCTTGCCAATGAATTTGGTAGATTGTGGAGTGAGGTACTAGAATTATATCTGGGAATTCACGATGGGAAATTGCGTTATTTTACCCCAGATGGTCAGTTAGTTGCTACGCCAGAGGAAGCTGCACTGCAAGCACAGCAACAAGCTGCACAAGCCCAAGAGCGGGCTGAGCGATTAGCGAATCAGTTGCGGGCTTTGGGAATTGAACCAGAATAGTTGTCAAAATTCATTGACAAGATGATTCAGTTTTAATGCGAGGTATAGCTCAACACCCATTGTTCAATAATTTAACAGCAGTAATTAATCTTCTAAGAAAGTTGAGTCAATGCCTGAAAGAATTTTAATTGTGGGCGGTGCTGGTTTTATCGGCAGTTGTTTGGCAATTGGCCTGAAGAAACTTCACCCGGAATGGCAAATAATTTGTTTGGATAACCTGCGCCGCCGAGGCTCGGAATTGAATTTGCCTCGGCTTAAAAGTTGCGGGATTCAGTTTGTTTACGGGGATATTCGCACGGCGGCTGATTTAGATCCAGTTGCACTCAATGCAGATTGTATTATAGATTGCGCTGCGGAGCCTTCGGTATTGGCTGGTTTTAGTTCGCCTCAGTATGTTTTGCAGACGAATTTATTGGGTACTGTGAATGTTTTGGAGTTGGCGAGACAAACGGGTGCGAGTTTGTTGTTTTTGTCTACGAGTCGGGTTTATCCGATCGCCAGTGTCAAGTCTATCAAGTTATTGGAATTGGATGATAAATTTGCGATCGCCCCTGAGCAAACATTACCCGGTATATCCGAGTTAGGCATATCAGAAGACTTCCCCTTAAAAGGACACCGTTCGCTTTACGGAGCAACTAAATTAGCCTCAGAATTGCTGATTGAGGAGTACAGGGAAGCATACAATGTGCCGGCAATTATTAACCGCTGCGGCTTAATTACCGGTGCTTGGCAAATGGGTAAAGTCGATCAGGGAGTTTGCGGTTTGTGGGTGGCGGCTCACTATTTTGAAAAGCCACTGAATTATATCGGTTTTGGCGGCAGCGGCAAGCAAGTTAGGGATTTGCTGCACGTTGAAGATTTGTTGAGGTTAGTGAATTATCAGTTGGAACATTTTGCTGAATTTGACGGCGAAGTGTTTAATGTAGGCGGCGGTTTGAGCAACAGTCTTTCTTTGGTTGAGACAACTGATTTGTGCCGAAAAATTGCGGGTAAATCGATTGCAATTAATCCGGTTTTGGAGGAACGGGCGGGGGATATTCCGATTTTTATTACCGATTCTTCTAGGGTGATGGAAAAAACCGGATGGCGGCCTGTTATTGGCCCCGAAGCCGCTTTGCAGGATATTTATGATTGGATTGCGGCTAATGAGGTGGTTTTAAGTTCGATTTTGTAGGGATTTTTTGCAGCGCAGATTCCTAATAGTAAGGTGCGTCGCTACGGGAATTTTCGCCACTCTTTGAGTGACTAGAAGCGACGCACCCTAGGGCGAAATTTCATCCCCGTCTATAATTCCTACCATTATTTTTAGTAAATCATCTAAATCTTCGGGGACTTGAAACAAGTGGATATCTCTAAAAATAGTCTGGCGATTTCGATCTAATTTGCCAAATCGCCAGACTTCTCCCATTGTTACAGCACCGTAAAAGATATTTTGGTCTTCAACGTGCGACATTGCAATTAATTGTACAGCGAGTTGGGTAAATCCTCTAGTCATATCGTCATTTTTTGCTTCAATGATTAGCAATTCTCGATCGGATTTTACGAGATAATCTAAATTTCCCTTGAGCCAGCTATTAACATTGAGGGTATACTCAAATCGCAGTTGACATTGGCAGTATCGGACGAGATCCAGGAGTACAGGAGATACTAAGGATTCTCTTCTAGCTGTTTCGCTGCTGAGACTGACAAAAGGCAAAGTTTCTGTAATTCTTTGTTTGAGAGATGCTATATCTCCTAGTTCTCTAGAGGTATGTGGCAGAGATAGATTACCTACACTTAGCGAGTAATCAAATTCTGCTAAAATTTGATCGGTTTCGTAAGGTAATTCAAAGTATGAACGAAAGGTGTATTCTCGACCTTCTTGTAAGATTTTTTGCTTATTCATACTGTTTTAAATCGCAATTTGTTTCTTTGTACATTATATGTCAATTTTCGCCCCTATTTGAGTGACTGGAAGCGACGCACCCCACAACTCGATCGCACTAACTGGAAATAGTAGGGTGCGTCGCTACCGAAATTTTCGCCCCTATTTGAGTGACTGGAAGCGACGCACCCCACAACTCGATCGCACTTACCGACAAAATCTCAACAAAAGTACGCGCGTGCGAAGCTATCCCAGAGGGAATCGACCTCAGCGTCTACTCAGCAAAATAGCGGGTGAAAATCCGCATGATTTCACCGCATTTATGCTATACCATCGCGATCGGACTTGGTGTTTACCTTCCGCTGTGAAGTCGTCGGAGGTAGCCCGCATACCACGGAAGAAGCAGACGAAATCCAGTGGTATCTGCCCTCGGAGTTGCCGGTTAACACGTTTTCCAATCATGTCGAACGCATTCATGACGCTTACGCTGGGCACAGGGCGGTTTTGCTGAAGACGCAGGACTAATCTTTTGGTTAAAGATTTGGTAAAAGCTACATTGAATGGCGATCGTACTTCACTCAAACAGGATTTGCGGAAACTAATGTGAGAATGCTGATGTTATTAGAAGACCGGGCGGTTGAAACCGCGTCTATACAGACAAAACCCGACGGGAGCGGGTTGAAGAACGAACGGTTACAATTATGTTATTTTCTTTACACCGCGGAGGCGGACTTCGTTTTTGTAAACCTGGTTTCAACCGCCGTCTTCTTTATTTTCCCACCAATCACCTCGTAATCCCACCATGATTGTACCAAATCTCGATCTAATTATCGGCACGATTACCAGCATCGCCAATCCTATAATTAAAGATAAGTTTCAGCGCAGCGAAACAGTCATCAAATTACTCAAAAAATTTAACCTCGATCCCGAACATCCGCTACCAGACTTCAGCAGCGTTTACGCCTATACTTTAGTAGAATACGGCGTCGGAAAACCAAAGCCAATTTTAGAACTGTTCCGGGAATCAGAAATTAAACAAGCTTTTCGTCAAGCATTCGATCGCAATTCTCCCGCTATTTTTCTCAAACAAGGAGAAGATTTTCTCGATACCTATGCTTTGGGAGATGAAATTAAAGATTTAGGGCTTGACATTCGGCGCGAATTTGCTGCTTTTTCCGCAGTTTTCATCGCCGTCACCAAGCGCACCCGCAATCCTAACGAAGTTTTGACCAATCATCAGATTGATTCAGTACACAAACAGATTGTAGCAGTTCAAGAAAGGATCGATCGACTGCCAACTCTCGAAGGAATGCGCGCGGAAATTGCGCGGCTGGCTGTGGAAAATAATCCGGCTTTACCAGCAGGAAATGAAACTATTGCAAAATCCCAAGAGTTTGCTTTGGCGCAGCAGATGCGCGGTTGGTTTGAAATATTGGGCTACGATTTTGAGCCGTATCAAGTTTGGGAAGATAACTATTTTGAATGGATTATTCGGATTCCGGTGAGGCGCGGCAGGTTCGATCGCATTTTGATTCGCGGCATGGCGGGAGAAGCGGGAATTCAAGATGTTGGGGCGCTGAAACAGTCGGTAAAAATGCAAAAAACCGATGAAGGTTGGCTGGTGACGGCGCGCCGGATTTCCAAAGCAGCCCGCAAGGAAGTTGACAAACCAGAAAATCGCCATCTCGATTGTTATACTTTTGACGAATTGATTGATGTTGATGCGGATTTTAGCGGCTATATCGACTGGTTGGAAAACGAAGTTGAGCGCAGGCAAATCGATGGCAAATACGTGCCTCTCGGTTGTACGAAAGCTGAGTTTGATGGCGTTAATAAGCGACAAATTGATGCGAGTTATTACGGCGAAGAGGACGGCTGGATTGACGGTTATATCGACTTGTGGATGGACGATCCGGCGAAGGAACATATTTCTGTTTTAGGCGAATTCGGGACGGGGAAAACTTGGTTTGCTTTTCACTATGCTTGGACGGCTTTGCAGCGATACAAACAGGCAAAGGAAAAGGGAACTCAACGGCCTCGGTTGCCTTTAATTATTACTTTGCGCGACTATGCAAGAGCTTTGAATGTTGAGAATGTTTTGGCGGGTTTCTTTTTTACTCAGCACAATATTAGACTCAATAGCGAAGTGTTCGACCAACTGAATCGGATGGGTAAGTTGCTGTTGATTTTTGATGGATTTGATGAAATGGCCGCCAAGTGCGATCGACAGCAAACAATTAACAACTTCTGGGAACTAGCAAAAGTGATTGTTCCCGGCGCGAAAGTCATCTTAACCTGTCGCACAGAACACTTTCCCGAAGCCAAAGAAGGACGCGCTTTATTGAATGCCGAATTAAAAGCCTCGACTGCCAATCTCAGCGGAGAAACGCCGCAATTTGAGGTATTGGAATTGGCAGCATTCGACGACGACCAAATCCGTCAAGTATTGTCTCACCAAGCCGATGTCGAAACTGTAGCGCAGGTGATGAACAATCCGCAGTTATTGGATTTAGCGCGGCGACCGGTGATGGCGGAATTGATATTAGAATCATTACCAGATATTCAAGCAGGTAAACCCGTGGATATGTCGCGGGTATATTTGTATGCGGTGCGCCGGAAGATGGAACGAGATATTAAGGCAGAAAGGACGTTTACATCGCTAGCAGATAAGTTATTTTTCCTGTGCGAACTCTCCTGGGAAATGCTATCAACTGACCAAATGAGTTTGAATTATCGGCTGTTTCCCGACAGGATTCGCCGCTTGTTTGGGGCTGCGGTGCAAGCAGAAAAGGATTTAGACCACTGGCATTACGACATGATGGGTCAAACGATGTTAATTCGCAATGCTGAGGGGGATTATTCTCCGGCACACAGGTCGCTTTTGGAGTTTTTTGTAGCGTATAAGTTGGCGGCGGAGTTGGGGGTTTTGCCTGCTGATTTTACGGAGTTGTCGCAGGCACAATTGTCTTTGGATAATTCTGTTGAGTCGGTGAATTATACTTGGTCGGGGTATTTTAGCCGTCAGGCGGATAATGCGGGCGAGATTGTGCCGATTCCGGCTTTGAAGGGTTTTGTGAGTGAAAGTTTGGGGCAACTGCTTAATAGTTTGGGGCGGGAACCTTTGACGAAAGCGGTGATGGATTTGTTGGTGCCGATGCTGGCAAAAACTGAGTTTGTGGGTGAGGTTAAGTCGAGATTGTTGGAAGTTTTGGAGGCGACGAAAGGCAAAACTGAGGCGGAAGTTGGTTATGTGGGGGGGAATGCGGCGACGGTATTGGTGAAGGTTGATAATGCTGCTTTGGAAGGGAGAGATTTATCGGGGGCTGTAATTAAAGGTGCTGATTTTTCTGATGCTAGTTTGCGGCGTGTCAATTTTGCTGGGGCGAATTTGAGTGATTGTAATTTTATCAAAACTTTTGGTACGGTTTTTGCAGTAGCATTTAGTCCTGATGGCAAACTGTTGGCAACAGGTGGTTCCGATGGTGTGGTTCGTTGTTGGGAAGTTACTAGCGGAAAAGAACTTTTGACCTGCAAAGGTCACTGCAATTTGGTAGTTTCAGTTGCATTTAGTCCAGACGGTAAAACTCTGGCTAGTGGCAGTAGTGACCGAACGGTCAAGTTGTGGGATTGCCGCAGTGGTGAATGTCTCCAGACGTGTCAAGGTCACAGCGATTGGGTACGTTCAGTTGCATTTAGTCCAGACGGTAAAACTCTAGCTAGTGGCAGTAATGACAGAACAGTCAAGTTGTGGGATTGCCACAGTGGTGAATGTCTCCAGACTTGGCAAGGTCACAGTGATTGGATACGTGTAATTGCATTTAGTCCAGATGGTAGAACTTTAGCTAGCGGCAGTGATGACCGAACGGTCAAGTTGTGGGATTGCCACAGTGGTGAATGTCTCCAGACTTGGCAAGGTCACAGTGATTGGGTAAATTCAGTCGCGTTCAGTCCAGACGGGAAAACTCTGGCTAGCGGTAGTAGTGACAGAGCGATAAAGTTGTGGGATTGCCACAGTGGTGAATGCCTCCAAACTTGGCAAGGTCACAGTGATTTGGTACGTTCGGTTGCCTTTAGTCCAGACGGGAAAACTCTGGCTAGCGGCAGTAATGACAGCACTGTCAAGTTGTGGGATTGTTGCAGTGGTGAATGTCTCCAAACTTGGCAAGGTCATAGCAATTGGATACGTTCGATTGCATTTAGTCCAAACGGTCAAATTTTGGCTAGCGGCAGTAATGACCGAACAGTCAAGTTGTGGGATTACCGCAGTGGTGAATGTCTCCAGACTTGGCAAGGTCACAGCGATTTAGTACGTTCAGTTTCCTTTAGTCCAGATGGTAAAACTCTAGCTAGCGGTAGTGATGAGCGAACTGTCAAGCTGTGGGATTGCCACAGTGGTGAATGCCTCCAGACTTGGCAAGGTCACAGCGATTGGGTATTTTCAGTCGCGTTCAGTCCAGACGGTCAAACTCTGGCTAGCGGCAGTGATGACCGAACAGTCAAGTTGTGGGATTACCGCAGTGGTAAATGTCTCCAAACTTGGCAAGGTCACAGCAATCGGGTATTTTCAGTTGCATTTAGTCCAGACAGTAAAATTCTGGCTAGTGGCAGTAGTGACACAACGATAAAGTTGTGGGATTGCCGCAGCGGTGAATGTCTCCAGACTTTTCAAGGTCACAGCAATTGGGTACGTTCAGTTACATTTAGTCCAGACGGTCAAACTCTAGCTAGTGGCAGTGATGACCGAACGATCAAGTTGTGGAATTGCCGCAGTGGTGAATGCCTCCAGACTTGGCAAGGTCACAGCAATTGGGTAGTTTCAGTTGCCTTTAGTCCAGACGGTAAAACTCTGGCTAGTGGCAGTAATGACAGAACAGTCAAGTTGTGGGATTGTCGCAGTGGTGAATGTCTTCAGACGTGGCAAGGTCACAGCGATTTGCTACGTTCAGTTGCATTTAGTCCAGACGGCCGAATTCTGGCTAGCTGTAGTGATGACCGAACAGTCAAGTTGTGGGATTGCTACAGTGGTGAATGCCTCCGGACTTGGCAAGGTCACAACGATTGGATACCTTCAGTCGCGTTCAGTCCAGATGGTCAAACCGTGGCTAGTGGTAGTGGTGATGGCACAATTAAACTTTGGGATGTCAAGACTGGTGAGTGCCTCAAAACGCTGATAGCTGAAAGACCTTATGAGGGCATGAATATCACCGATGTTACGGGTTTGACGGATGCTGAAAAAGCGACGATCGCATCTTTAGGGGCAGTGTGCGATCTGGTTTAATATTGCGGGCGATCGCACTTCAAGAAACCGGGTTTTTCGGATATTTAAGGCTGCGGCGGGGATTTTGCCAAAAACCCGGTTTCTGCCTGATTTCATAAATTTGTTGTGGCAGAATTTGGCGGGCGATCGCACTTCACGCCCAAACTTCCGCCAAATCCAAGACAAACCCCGTTAAAACATCTTCACCCGACAAAGTTGCAGGATTTTCTAGCACTTCCACTTCCCGATTTTGCCGATAAATCTCCACTTTTCGGTTTTTCCGATCTATCAGCCAACCCAAACGAGTACCATTGTTCATATATTCTCTCATCTTGACTCGCAGCGGTTCCATGTTGTCACTTTTAGAACGAAGTTCTACCACAAAATCGGGACACAATGGAATAAAGCTTTCTTTTTGTTCTGGGGTGAGTGCGTCCCACCTTTCTTGACGCACCCAAGACGCATCAGGAGAGCGAATAGCCCTATTTGGTAGGTCAAAACCAGTAGAAGAACTAAATGCTACACCGAGTCTAGTCTGGCAGTTCCACAACCAGATTTGTCCGCTTATCTCCAAGTTAATTATTCCTGTCTCGCCTCCGGTGGGCGGGTTCACGATTAATTCTCCTGTTGTGGTGTGTTCTAATTGTATATCCCGATTTGCGATCGCCAATTCGATAAACTGTTCGCGGGTAACGGTGAGTGTGAGTGTTGGCGGAAGATTGATTGCAAGGGCGGCCAATGATTTAGTTTGTGTCATCATTTTTGTCCTCAAACTGATCCTTTTATCGCAGCTTCATCTTAATTGTCCCAAGCCTGAAATGCTTGATAATTCGTCATTTTTATGATAACACTTGGATGTGACAGGCATAAAGGGCGATCGTATCTGATATCATAGAAAAAAGTTCCACACGGAGAACCAAAAAATGATAACTTCTACAGTTGTCGCCCCGGCATCTAAAACCTACTCTCTAGAAGCATGGATGGAAAATCCACCGGATCTAGAAGAGTGGGTTGATGGCGAATTATTGGAGAAAAATGGCATGACTCTCAAGCATAGCAAGGTACAAGGAAATCTTTACTTTTCTTGGAGAAACTACAAAGAATCCAGCGGACAGGGAGGAGAGGTTTATACAGATGTTCCCTGCCGCACAAACCAGCAAGGACGCTATCCTGATGTTGCTTACCTTCCCCCAGAATTAGTAGCACAATTTGGCAATCTCAAAGTCCTACCGCAAAGTTTCCCTCTATGTGCTGAAATTGTTTCGCCAACAGATTTGGCGGAAGATGTAATTGCTAAAGCTACAGAATATTTAGAATCTGGAAGTGAGGAAGTTTGGCTGGTATATCCTGAAAATCAATGGGTTATCGTAGTAACAAAACAAACCAGAATCATCTTTATTACTGGGGAAATTGTTAGCACTCAAATTGTTTTGCCTGGTTTTAGCATCCCCGTCGATGAATTATTAAAATAAGCTATTTTATTCAGTCGGCGGAGGCCGACTTAGTTTGTGTAGTAGCGGTTTCAACCGCCGACTCTCATCGACATTGTTTCTAACTATGCTTCGATGCCTTGACAAACATTTGTCCTCCCAAAAACCGCCACAAAAAAGGCAATTTTAAGTAAATTTTTAACAGTAGCGGTGAAGCCGGCCGCCCTTTCGTCGAAAACGGTAAAAATCTCGGTATCATCACCTCAACATCAAACCCGACAGTTTGTAAAAGCTCTTGCAGCGATAAGTGCGTAATCGGTAGCTGATGGTCGATAAAATCGTAGTATTCCTTGTAAGAGTATTTAAAATTAGGCTGAATTATCAAAAGAGAACCGCTAGGCTTGAGGGCATCAAAGCAAAACGAGATAATTTCTACAAGTTCTTCTTTGTTGCGGAGATGTTCAAAAAAGTTAGAGATAAATATCCGGTCAAATTGCTCGGTGAAAGCGGATTTATCTCCACAGTTTAAAACATCAATATTCAACACTTTGACATCAGAATTAGCAAATAACTTTGAATCGGGATTGAGGTCAATTAAACATTTTTTGTTAGCCAAAATTTGATTGATAAACTCGCAGTAACCGCCGCCAATATCTAAAACTGCTGATTCTGGAGGAACATAATTTTGTAAAAACTCGTCAACTAATACTTTCCAGAGTGCCACCTTCGCTTGCATTTGTCGGGAATCAAATCGGTTGGCATACAATTTTTTGAGATATGTGTCAGTTTTCATAGTAGAATAGCCTAGACTGAGTATGAGTTTATCACGCGACACTGCCAACTATGAATGTTATATCTACGGAAATACCGGACGTTCTGATAATTGAGCCGAAAATTTTCGGAGACGATCGCGGTTTCTTTTTTGAGAGTTTTAATCACCAAGTTTTTGCCGAAAAAACAGGGGTGAGTGCAGATTTTGTTCAAGACAATCATTCCAAGTCGTCTAAAAATGTGCTGCGCGGTTTGCACTACCAAATGCAGCAGCCGCAAGGCAAATTGCTGCGTGTAGTTGCGGGCGAAATATTTGATGTGGCGGTGGATATTAGAAAAAGTTCGCCGACTTTTGGACAGTGGGCGGGCTGTTTGCTGAGTGCTGAAAATAAACGGCAATTTTGGGTGCCAGCAGGTTTTGCACACGGTTTTTTAGTAGTGTCGGAAATTGCTGAAGTTTTGTACAAAACTACAGATTATTATGCGCCTGCACACGAGCGGTGTATTCTATGGAATGACGCTGATTTGGCGATCGACTGGCCGCTAGATGGTGCCCAACCAATCTTATCAGCTAAAGACAAAGCCGGACAAACGTTGAAAAAAGCTCAAGTGTTTTAATCGTGAAAATTTTACTCGCAGGCGGCAGCGGACAGCTAGCTCAAGAATTGCAGGCAATTTTATTATCTTCGGGAGAGGTTATTGCGGTCGATCGCACTCGCGTCGATTTGTCCCAACCCGAAACCATCCGTCAAGCAATGGCTGAAATTCAACCGGATTTAGTCATCAATTCCGGTGCTTATACTGCGGTAGACAAAGCCGAAAGCGAACCAGAATTAGCACGCGCCGTCAACGGCATCGCACCGGGAATTTTCGCAGAAGAATGCGAAAAACTCGGAGCAAGTTTGATTCACTTTTCCACCGATTACGTATTTGACGGCAGCAGCGGTTCTGCTTATCTCGAAACAGATTCTACCAACCCTCTGGGAACTTACGGCAAGTCAAAATTAGCAGGCGAGGAAGCAATTCGGCAAGCGGGAAGCAGACATATTATCATTAGAACCGCCTGGGTTTACGGCAACGGCGGCAAAGGTAATTTTGTCAAAACCATGCTGAGATTGGGAAAGGAAAGAGAAGAAATTAGAGTAGTAGCAGATCAGATCGGAAGTCCTACTTGGACTGGCGATTTGGCTGCGGCGACTTCGCAAATTATTCCTCTCCTCGGGCCAGAAACTTTTGGGACATACCAGTATACTAACAGCGGTGTTTGTAGTTGGTATGATTTTGCGATCGCCATTTTTGAAGAAGCAGAAAAACTCGGATTTCCCCTCAAAATTAAGCGCGTAATTCCTATCACTACCGCCGAATATCCAACACCAGCAAAACGTCCGGCTTTTTCGGTTCTCTCAACGGTAAAAATATCAGCACTTCTGGGCACGTATCCTCCCCACTGGCGGCAAGG
>NZ_JADEWV010000408.1 GCF_015207455.1 Microcoleus sp. LEGE 07076 | reverse complement strand
AAACCTTTGCCGGATTTCCCGTGGTGTCACAAGTAGCGGCGGGGCTGAAATTAATCGATAAATTCGGCGGGATTAAGCGAACGATGAAATTAATTCAAACGCGGTTGGGTGTCAGCGACGAAACGGCTGATGAAATTCGCCGCAAAGATATTGATACTGAATTAATCGACTGTTTGCCGAAATTGTTTGCCGGGGATTTGAATGCGGCAATGGCGGGCAGAAATAAACCCGATCGCCTCGTGATGCTGTTCGATACTCACGAGAAAATGTGGGATGCCAAACGCAATTCTCAGGGAGCAACTTTTTGGTATCAAGATGAGTGGTTTCGGCGGTTGCTGAGGGCGCTAGATTATAAATTGGGGATTGTGGTTGCTGTGGCGGGACGAGATTGTCCTGTCACACAATTGCGGTGGCCGAATGCGCCGAGGTTTCCGATTCCCGCAGATTATATAGATAAACAATTGGTGCGGCATTTGTCTCCCGCTGATGCGAGGGATTACTTGCACAAAGTGGAGATTGACAAGGCTGATTTGGCAGATGCTGTAATTAAATATGCCAGCGTCAATGCTGATGATAGTTGGGAAAATTTGCAGGTACATCCGTTTTATTTAGGTTTGTGCGCGGATGTGGTGCTGGCAGAAAGAAGGCGGGGAATTGAGTTGCTGTCGTCGGATTTTGCGCGGATTCCGAAGTTGGAAAATAAGACTGCGGAGTTAACGGATCGGTTGCTTTTGTATGTGGATCGCGAAGTGCGATCGGCGGTGCATTCGCTGAGTGCGTGTCGCGCTTTTGATCTGAATTTGTATGTGAAATTGGGGGCTGGTTGTCACTTCCAAGCAAGTAGTGCAAATTTTGAGGTTTTGACGAGTTTTTCCTTTGTGTGGAAATCGGAGAAGCGGGGGGATAATTGGTATCGGATTCATGATTTATTGCGGCGCTTGGATTGCGATCGGGATAATCCGAAAACTCGCAAAGCTCATGAGGTTTTAGAGGGACATTATCGGGAAGTGGGAGATGCGGCTGAGGCAATTTTTCATGCTAATCGCTTGGATTGGGAGCGGGGTGTGAAGGAATGGGAAGAGGTGTTTAATGGAGCTTTGGGAAAGAGTCGGTATGGGGAATGCAAGTCGCTGCTGGGAGTGAGAGATGAGTTGTGGATGAAAAGTGATTCTTCGCTGGGACTGATTTCACGAGCTGAAGGATTTTACTATACTGTATTAGCTCGATACGAAGCAGTAAAGATGCGGCATTCAGGAGGCGGATTTGTCCAGTTAACTTACACCAAAAGTTCACAGGATTTACGCACTCCGACAAAGAAACCGGGTTTTTGGCCGAATCTGCGAATCACAACCAATGAATTCAAGGGAAAAACCCGGTTTCTGGCCACCCGTGCGTCAGCCTTCAAAGAAACCGGGTTTTTAGCCGAATCTACGCATCACAACGAAGAATTCTCATAAAAACCCGGTTTCTGGGCCCCATGCGTAAGCCCTAAAAACGACTTAACCTTACAGCTTACCGCCCAGATTTTCTCGAGGATGTATCATCAGCCCGCGAACGACGGATCAGCACGCTCATCACCTGCTTCCGATTAGCCGCACGCTGTAGGGGACTCCAATCGCCCACTTCTGCAAATCCCAGCCGGTACAAAGTCAGTATGGTTTCCCTGACACCTTTGGGCGAACCAACAACCGTTAACCGCACCACTTCCTGTTCGGATACTGCTGAGTCGTCATTTGGGCAGTCAGATTTGTTGTCGTCAGGCAAGAATTCCTGTGACATAATTATGTTCTCTTGGTTTTGGGTTTTCTAGGAAAACCCAAAAACCCAGCCGCCCCGCTTTTCAACACATAGCAGGGCGGCTACAGAAAATGTTAAGATTTGCAGTTAGCCTCCAGACTGCCTGTTTCAGTTTGGCGGTTAGCTGTCCATTGCTGCTCGCAAAAGCTTTGGGCGCAGCGAAGCGGAGGGGACGCGGGCTGCTGACTCTACAAGCAAGCAACCTCTCACTTCAAAGCGTAGCCGCAGATGGGGGCCGCCGTCAATCGATTTTAGATTTTGGATTTGGGATTTTGGATTGAAGAATAAAAGTCCCGGATAAACAGTTGACAGTTGAAGTAAACCGGAATTTGCGATGGGAAATCGGGTTTTTGCGAAAAGATTTCATCGCAGTACACAGATTGGTTAAAAACCCGGTTTGTTGATTGGTAGCTCCTAATTTTTCGGTGCGTCGCTGCCAGATTTTACAGCTTAATTCTTGATGGTAGAAAGCGACGCACCCTACGGTTTGTTGAGTGGTAGCTCCTAATTTTTCGGTGCGTCGCTGCCAGATTTTACAGCTTAATTCTTGATGGTAGAAAGCGACGCACCCTACGGTTTGTTGAGTGGTAGCTCCTAATTTTTCGGTGCGTCGCTGCCAGATTTTACAGCTTAATTCTTGATGGTAGAAAGCGACACACCCTACGGTTTGTTGAGTGGTAGCTCCTAATTTTTCGGTGCGTCGCTGCCAGAT